>NZ_RZTB01000120.1:0-17365 GCF_003997735.1 Mesorhizobium sp. M7A.F.Ca.MR.148.00.0.0
GCGCTCCTTCAACGACTACCGCGTCAACCTCAAGGCCGAGCTCGAAGTGCGCCATTTGCACGAAAAACTCGACTACCTCATCTCGCGCCAATGGACGCGCCTGGCCGAAATGCAGCAGATGCAGCTGGATGCGATGCACGAACTGGCCGGTGCCAAGAAGCCGAAGCGGGCAGTGCGCGGACGGCGGGCGGTGAAGGCGGGGGCGGCAACCTCATAGGCCGCAGCCCGGACGCATCGAGCCCAAGTCGCTGCCCAATCGCCATTTGCCCGTTGAAGCCCGCGCCCGCTTCCGCTAAGAAGCCGTGACTTGCCGGTTCACCGGCTGGTTCGTTTTCCGGATTCCGGAAAGCACCCGTAGCTCAGCTGGATAGAGCGCTGCCCTCCGAAGGCAGAGGTCACAGGTTCGAATCCTGTCGGGTGCGCCAGACTCAAACGGTTCGTTGACCGTCCAGACTAGAATCGCCAATTGACGATCTATGAGGCGTCGGCCTCTTCCCGCTGCGTCCGCAATCCCTCCCAAAGCTGCCCCGGCCCTAGAAGCACGTCCTTGAGGCCCTCGCGAACCTCTGCGGAATCTAGCGCCTGTTTGCTCATCGTCGTGTGAGCCTCGAAAGCGTCGATGATGGCATCAAGGATGGCCTTGGACAATGCCGGGGAGTTGGCGAATTGCTCCTTGGTGTTGTTCACCGCCTGTTGTGCCAGCGTCTCGCTTTCCAGCAATTTTCCCTTGATGACGTTGTTGACGTAAATCAGCCGGTCGTCATCGGTGGTATCTCCCTGAAACAGGTCGTTCACCTTGGCGATGATCTCGGCCAGCAGCGCCCGTTCCTTCTCGGTGATGGAGCCCGACCCCGGCGCTATGTATGGCTCAAGCGGTTCGCTGAATCCGCCTAGCACCAGCAGCGTCTTACCCTTGCTGGAAAGCTTGTGGTGCGTCAGCACGATGTTGGAGACATCAACTCCTTCGCGCTGCCGACCGAACTCCAACAGCGGAATCAAGCGGCGGAAGAAGATGCTTCGCGCTTCGATGGCAGTGTTGCCGTAGTCGAATATCTGGGAGAGGAACGTATAAAGGCGGACGAAGGCCCCCATGTCGTTCCTGAAAAGCAATAGGGCGCTCATCTCGTCCTGGGCATCCCTGGCTGCCTTCTCGTCATCGCGGGCTGCTGCCGCCTTCAAGCGTTCCTGCGCTCCCCGGTAGGACCGCAACAGACGATCGGCCACGGGCATGATGGCCGCCACCAGGTCGCCCTGCTTCGAGCTTGGCTCCAACTCGACCTTGACGACGCGATCGACCTCGAAGTCGTCATAGTAGCCGAGGGCATCCAGCTTGGCCCTGAGATCGTAAACGAGATTGGGGTCGGTCACGTTCTCCAGGGTTGCTGTCTGGTAATAGATCTGGAATGCTTTCAGGATGTCATCGCTGCTGTTGACAAAGTCGAGGACGAAGGTCGTGTCCTTGCCTGGATGGGCTCGATTAAGCCGGGACAACGTTTGTACTGCCTGAATGCCTGCGAGTCGGCGGTCCACATACATGCCACAGAGCAGTGGCTGGTCGAATCCCGTTTGGAATTTGTTGGCGACCAGTAGGATGTGATAGTCGGGCAGCTTGAAGGCTTCCCGGATGTCGCGCCCGTTGAGCCCAGGGTTCAATTCCTTGCTGGTTTCGCTGAACGGGTCAGGTCCGCTCTCCCGATCGTTCACCTCGCCGGAGAAGGCAACGAGCGCCCCAAACTTGTAGCCTTTCTCGCGAATGTATTTCTGGATGGCGATCTGCCAGCGCACGGCCTCCAGGCGGCTGCCGACGACGACCATCGCCTTCGCCTTGCCGTCCAGCAGCGGCTGTACAAGCGAGCGGTAGTGCTCGACGACTATCTGCACCTTCTGGCTGATATTGTATGGGTGAAGCCGGACCCAGCGCATCAGCGTCTTGACCGCCTCGGAACGCTCTACCTCCTTTTCGTCCATCTCCTCGCCGTCGCTGGCGAGCTTGAAGGCCAGGCTGTAGGGCGTGTAGTTCTGGAGCACGTCGAGAATGAAGCCTTCTTCGATCGCTTGCCGCATGGAATATACGTGGAAGGCCGCTGGGAGGTTCTCGTCGCTCGCCGGCTGCGAAGGGTCAGGGCGACGCCCGAACAGCTCCAGCGTCTTCGCCTTGGGCGTTGCGGTGAAGGCTACATAGGTGATGCCGGTGTCGGCCGCGCGAGCCGCCATCTGCGCCGCGAGAATGTCCTCGCTGCTGATCTCCCCGCCGTCGCCAAGAGTCGCCAGTTCCTCGGCTGAGAGAACTGCCTTCAGCTTTGCTGCCGCCTCGCCCGTTTGGCTAGAATGTGCCTCGTCGGCGATGACTGCAAACCGCTTGCCTTTGGTCGCAGCAAGCTCACGCACGGTTTCCAGCGCGAACGAAAAGGTCTGGATGGTGCAGACGACAATCTTCTTGCTGCCCGCCAGCGCCTCGGCCAGCTGCCCGCTCTTGGCTCCGTTGTCGTTCCTGATGACCGCGACGACGCCAGTTGTGCGCTCGAAGCCGAAGATGGCTTCCTGGAGCTGCGTGTCGATCACATTCCGGTCGGAGACCACGAGCACGGTGTCGAACATCTTGCGGTGCTGCTCGTCGTGCAAATCCGCCAGGAAGTGAGCCGACCAGGCGATGGAGTTGGTCTTGCCCGATCCCGCCGAGTGCTGGATCAGGTATTTGCCACCAGCTCCGTCTGCCAATACGGCCGCCTGAAGCTTTCGCGTCGCGTCGAGCTGGTGGTAGCGCGGGAAGATTACGCCCTTGATTTTCTTCTTGGCGTCCCGTCCTGCGACCATGTAGCGCCCCAGGATTTCGAGCCAGGAGTCGCGCTGCCAAATCTCTTCCCAGAGATAGGCTGTGGGGTGGCCGAGCGGGTTCGGCGGGTTTCCCCTGCCGCCGTCCTGACCCCGGTTGAACGGCAGGAAGCGCGTGGCCGGCCCCTCCAGCTTCGTCGCCATCATCACTTCGGCGTTGCTGACCGCGAAATGCACCAGTGCGCCGCTGGGGAATGCTAGCAGAGGCTCCGGGCGCTGGCCCTTGGGGTAGGGATGCCGGTCGAAGCGGTATTGATCTACGGCGTCCCGAATATTCTGTGTGAAGTCCGTCTTCAACTCTACAGTGGCCATCGGCAGCCCATTGAGGAACAGCACTAGGTCGATGCAGTTCTCGTTGGCCCGGGAGTAGCGCACCTGCCGTACCACGCGGAGCCGGTTGGCTTGGTAGCGAGTGAGAATGTCGGTATTCATCGCCAGCGCCGGTTTGAATTGGGCGAGGCTCAGCGGCGCTCTGAGGCCAATCAGTTCGACGCCATGGCGCAGCACTTCAAGCGTCCCGCGCTCGTCAAGCTGCTTGCGGATGCGGTCGAGGAGCATCGCTTCCGCCGCCTCACCATGGTTGTTGGTCAGTGTCGCCCAGGCGTTCGGTTGGCTCGCTTGCACCCAGGCAATGACGTCGGCGGAAAACAGAGCTCGCGCACGATCATAGGTAGCGAAATCACCTTCGGCATGAAACCAGCCATTGGCGGCAAGATAGTCGCAGACCTCCGCTTCGAAACTGATTTCCTTGTGGGCGGACATCACACGAACAGACGCCCCGTACTCGTCTTTACGCCATTGCCGCGCGGGACAAGACCGTGCCTGCGCATCCATCCGAGCCATGTGTGGAGTTCGTCCGCCCTGAACTTCTCCTTCTTTTCCGGATGCCAGTCGTTCAGTACTCCAGAAACAATGGCAGCGTCCGTCGGGTTATCCTTTGCAATGAGAGCGTCGTTCCAAACGGCATATAGCGTTGCGACTGCCTCAACACGCTTGGTGTCTAAATCCATCAGATCGGTAATTAGCTTATTGAACACTGCCTCACGAGGTCCGAGAATCTCCCTAACCTCAGTTCGGAAAGAGCCTCGCTGCCCGTAAATCTTATAGATGACCTGGCTTCCAGGTCCACCAGGTTGCTCAACTGCGATGTGGTTGGCTTCCTGCAGTTGTGTTTCAATTTCGTCGATCATGTCCCTGTCGAGAGGACCAGCCGCCTCGCGCAAGTAGGTGCCTTCAAGCTCATGCACACCGGCGTGTGCTTCTGCCAGATAGACGAGCTTATGCGCCTTGGTGCGGCCCGAGTTCGGTTTGGACGCGATAGCTTCAATGATTGTTGCTCCAATCAAAAGTCGCATTCGCAACCGGTTCGCTATTTGACCGGTATCTATGGGATCTCTCCGAACGTCTACCTTCCCAGTGACGGCAGCGGAGATGATAGCGGAACGGCGTTCAAGAAGGAGCGCGATAGAATTGTAGGCTTCTGTTTCTAGCTGACGGAGTTTTGCGATTTTTTCTTCTATCCAGGAAACGATTGACGGTTGCTCATCAATAGGCGGCAAAGAGATCGCAAGCTCAAGAATTGTTGACTGCGCTATATTCAACATGGAGTTGCTTGCCCCCGTCGCGCGGAGCTCTACCTGTTTTTTTGCTCCAGCGGTGCCTAGAAAGTAAGATATGAACTTCGGTATACAGTGAGTATCTGATAGCTTGAGACGAAAGAGTTTATCACACAGCATCAACCGGGGAAAATCGTCCTCAACGACAGCTGCGCTACCAACAAGCTCCCGAGTATTGGCGCGAGATATTAGCAAGTCATCTTTTCTTAGGGTGAGATGCGGCAAAGGCGCGAGTTCCATAGGCAGAGCCTTGTTCTCATTTTCATTAAACGTTCCGCCGTTCACACAGCCGACCTTGAGTACCCCCCATTCGTCTGGCGAAGCCACTGGATAAGGCTCACACTGTGGGCTCCATCCCTGTTCCATACCCATCGAAATGAACTTAATCCGCAGTATCGACCAATGTTGAGGTACATCGCCCAGCCACTCAACGCCTGAGTTCTTCATCGGTGCATCGGGGTCGATGCCCTTGGTGACCGCGCGTGAGATAACGACCTGCCGCTTCTCGTTGAGCAGTTCGACCAGCCGCTTCTGCTCCTCCACCAGCGCGTCTATTTTGGCGGTTTCGCTGTCGAGGAAGGCGGCGATGGCTGTTTGCGTGTTTAGGTCGGCTAAAGGGACGTAGAATTTGTTCAAGTCTTCTTGGAATAGATGGGGCACTCCCATGCCACCCTTAATCCGTTGGATCGTCTGCTCCATGTATGATGATTGGAAAAGGTAACGGAGGTAAGTGCCGTCGAGGTTGGGACCTGGGCTGATTACTGCGATCGAGCTGTTCACCGTGGTTGGTCGTGGGAGCGACCGAACCACATTGACCGTCCCCAGAGTCGACCCATCTTTGGCCAGAAGCACATCCCCTACGGAAAGCTTGATCTCTGGGGACTCTTCATACCTATCGAGACCGATAAAGTTTACATTCACGAAGTCAATTTCGCGTCCTTTGATATTCGGGGTCGAAAGGAATGCAAAGCCATCTTCCACATATTCCTCTGCCTTTAGTCCTTTCCAACCCAGACGGGCTCGAACCCAAGCTTCAAAGCCCAGTCGGCCTATTGTCCAGCCATTGGGGAGCTCTTCAAGCCCGGTTATCCCTGTGCGCCAGAATCCAGATTGGGCGGCAATCACGCTGAAAGGCCCCCAATCATCGCAAGGATGCGGCCCGTAACTTGCTTCAAGTCCGCATCGATTTCAGCCAAGTCACGCGGCGGCTCGAACACATAGAAATGACGATTGAAGGGGATTTCATAGCCGACCTTCGACTTCTCGTGATCGATCCAGGCGTCCGCCACATGGGGCAGGACTTCGCGCTTGAAGTAGGTCGCTACGTCCTCGCTCAGCGGCACGTTCTCCGTATCGCGCAAGGCGCTGTCGGCCTGCAGTTTCCCCTTGGCCCTACCCCTTTCGCCGAGCATGATCTTGCCCTTCTCGTCACGCAACGGGCGCTCGACGGTGATCGCGCGATATCCGAACGCCTCATTTGGGAAGATACGTGACAACGGCACGAGCTTGACCTTGCCCCCATCGGGCGCAGCTGGTGGAGTGTCCCCGTTGAGCAGAACCTCGCGGCCAACTTCCTTGCCGTCGGTATTGAGGACCGTGGCAAGCCTGGCTTCCGCAAAGCTTCCGAATAGTCGCGTGACGGTGGCGATGTCGGTCTCGCCCATTTCCTTGCGCTTGGAGCCCAACGTTTTGCGCATCTTCTGCCAAAAGCTCGACGCGTCGATCAACTGCACCTTGCCCTTGCGGTGGGTGGGCTTACGATTCGACAGCACCCAGACATAGGTCGAAATGCCGGTGTTGTAGAACATGTCGGTTGGGAGTGCGATGATCGCCTCGACTAGGTCGTTCTCCAGGACGTAGCGCCGGATTTCACTCTCGCCGCTGCCCGCGCCGCCGGTGAACAAAGGCGAGCCGTTGAGCACGATGCCGAAGCGGCTGCCTCCGTCGACCGCTGGCCGCATCTTGGACAGAAGATGCATCAGGAATAGCAGCGAGCCATCCGACACCCTGGGCAGTCCCGGGCCGAACCTGCCGTTGAACCCTTGATGCTCATGCTCAGATCGGACTGTCTTCTCGACCTTCTTCCACTCGACGCCGAACGGCGGGTTGGACAGCATGTAGTCGAACTTGCGGGTCGGGTGCCCGTCGTCGGAAAGCGTGTTGCCGAAGATGATGTTGCTGACATCCTGCCCCTTGATGAGCATGTCCGCTTTGCAAATTGCGTAGGACTCCGGGTTCAGTTCCTGACCATACATGACCAGGGATGCCCGGTCGTTGAGCTTGCTGAGATACTCGTCAGCGACAGACAGCATGCCGCCCGTGCCAGCCGTGGGGTCGTAGATGGTCCGCACCACGCCCGGTTTCGTGAGGATGGCGTCATCTTCGACAAATAGCAGATTGACCATCAGACGGATGACCTCGCGAGGCGTGAAATGCTCGCCGGCAGTCTCGTTTGAAAGTTCCGAGAATTTACGGATGAGTTCCTCGAAGACCAGCCCCATCTGGTGGTTGTCCACCTTGTCTGGATGAAGATCGATCCGGGCGAACCTTTCTGTGACCTGATAGAGTAGATCGGCCTTTCCCAATTCGTCCACCTGAGCGGCGAACTTGAAACGCTCGAAGATGTCCCGCACCGCCGGTGAGAAGGCGCGGATGTATGCATCGAGATTAGTCGCGATGTGGTCCTGGTCGCCCACGAGTTTGGGGATGCTCAGCGGCGAGGTGTTGTAGAAACTCTGGCCGGCCTTGCGCAGTAGAAAAGGCTCGGGGTTCATCCCCTGTGCGGTCTTGGCGGCATGTTCCGCAAGCACCGCCTCCTTGGTCGGCTCCAGGACGCAATCCAGCCGCCGCAGCACGGTGAAGGGCAGGATGACCTTGCCGTAGTCTGCCTGCTTGTAGTCGCCGCGAAGCAAATCCGCGACCGACCAGATGAACGACGAAAGTTCCTGCTGGTTCAATTTTGGTACCCCAAATCAGTCCGGGGGACTAGAGACCACAGGTCGGCAAATGGCAACGATGAAGCATTCGGTATGCGAATATCACGCTTAGCGCCTATCGCACCCCCGCCACCCCCCGCACACTCTCCCGCTCCACCAGGGGGCACTCCAGCTTGGTAATCGGATACCGCCCCCGTCCAGGCGCCGCCGGCGCTTCCAGCTGTTCGATCGCCCATTGGCCCATCGCCATATGCGGCAGGATCGAGGTCGTCAGCGGCGGGAAGAGGTGGCGGGCGATTTCCTCGTCGTCGTAGCCGACCACGGAGATGTCCTGCGGAATGTGCAGGCCGGCTTCCTTCAGCGCTTCGTAGCAGCCGATCGCGGTGCGGTCGTTCTGGCAGAAGATGGCGGTTGGCTTATCCCTGAGCGCCAGCAGCTTGACGGTGGCGGCGTAGCCGGCGCTGGCCGACCAGTCGCCCTCGACAACCAGTTCCGGATCGAACGGGATGTCGGCGGTGGCGAGCGCGCGGCGGTAGCCTTTCAGCCGGTCCTGTGCAGCCTGCATCCACGGCTCTCCGGTGATGGTGGCGATGCGGCGGTGGCCGTGGCTGATCAGATGGCGGGTCGAGCTCTGGCCGCCGGCGATCTCGCTCGGCACCACGGCAGGGAAGGCGTAGTCGGCCGTGTAGCAGTTGAGCAGGATCACCGGGATGTCGAGGCCGTAGAGGTAATCGGGTGCCGATATCTCGCGGGTGAAAATGGTCATGTAGATCAGCGCCGAAATGCCCCGCTTGGTCAGTGCTGAAATGGCGCGCGGCTCCATGACGGAATCGCCCAGCGTCTGCGCCACCAGCAGCACGTTGCCGGCATTCCACGAGGCCTGGCGCGCGCCCTCGATGGCGACCACGGCTTCCGGGCTGGTGGCGAGCTGGTCGACGGCGAAGCCGATCACCCCGTCCAGCCCTTCGAAGGCGGGCCCCCCGAAGGCGGGCAGCGGCGGGTGAAGGGCCTCGAAAGCAGGCGCGGTGTAGCCAAGCGTCCGCGCGGCTTCGATCACCCGATCGCGGGTCTGCTGCGACAGCTTGATGCCCGGCGAATTGTTGAGCACGAAGGAAACGGTCGCCTGCGAGCAGCCGGCCGCCCTGGCGATATCGATCATGGTGACGCGGCCCTTGGCGCCCTTGGCCGGCGCCTTGCGCCGCCTCGCCGTGTCGCTGGCCCGATCCGTCGTCTCGCTCATGGCAAATCCCAGTCTGGCAGGCCGGTCAGGCCGGCAAGATGGCGTGACGCATTCGATTTATAGAGGTAACGCCAAGGTCGTTTATAACTATTAGCATGCCGGAGGTCCATCCGCCGTGGATCTCCATACAGGCCAAAACTCAAAAGGCGAAAGGCTTGGGCTGCAGCTCAGCCGTGGCGACGGCTCGTGGACGTATACGCCTCGAAACCGCTGATATTGCCTCAAAACTAATACTGTTTACTAATACAAAAATGCGCTGTACCGTCGATCGTCGCGTCCGGCCGGTCAGGTCCGGGGCGGCGGGAGAGTACGAAAAATGGCCCGGTGGCGAGCGGATCCTACCTCCGCAAGCCTTGTCTCGGATATGTGATATGTCAGACAAATCGGACTATTTACGAACGAAGGATGAGTCTCTAAGGTCCATGGTCGTGGCTGGAACGACGCCATTCTTTCGGTGCCGGGAACCCCTTTGAGGAGGAGGGCGTCCACGCTGCAAACGGCAAATCAGGTCAGTGCCAAAATCAGGTTAATGCAAGATCGGCCGGTCCAACGACTGAGCCAAACGGGAGGTTGAACATGAAATCCTTGATACGAAATGCATCCGTAGCCGCGACCGCGCTGCTGCTTGGCCTGTCGGCCACGGCAATCGCGCGCGCCCAAGACAAGCCGACGCTGGCTTTCGTCGTCAACGGCGCTTCCGATTTCTGGAAGGCCGCCGAAGCCGGCGTCAAGAAGGCGCAGGGCGAGCTGCCCGACTATACGCTCGAGCTAAAATATCCCGAACAGTCCTCGGTCGCCATCCAGCAGCGGCTGATGGACGATCTGGTGACCGCCGGCGTCAAGGGCATCATGGTCTCGGCCGTCGATCCCAAGACCTCGACCGACGGCCTCAACAAGATCGCTTCGGAAACCGCGCTGTTCACCACAGATTCGGACGCCCCGCAGACCAAGCGCGTCGCCTATATCGGCTCGTCCAATGTCGACGCCGGCAAGCAGGCGGCCGAAATCGCCAAGAAGGCGATGCCCAATGGCGGAAAATGCCTCGGCTTCGTCGGCCTGCTCGGCGCCGACAACGCCAAGGAGCGCATCCAGGGCATGAAGGACGGTTTGGCCGGCACCAAGATCGAGCTGATCGACGTGCGCGGCGACGACATCGACCAGGCGCGCGCCAAGAAGAACGTCGAGGACGCGCTGGTCGCCAGCCCCGACGTCACCTGCATGGTCGGCTTCTACTCCTACAACACGCCGCGCATCTATGAAGCACTGCGCGATGCCGGCAAGCTCGGCTCGATCACCGTCGTTGGTTTCGATGACGATCCGATCACGCTGGGCGGCGTCAAGGAAGGCACCGTTGCCGCAACCGTCGTGCAGCAGCCCTTCGAATGGGCCTACCAGGGCATGAAGCTGATGGCGGCCTATCTCAAGGGCGACAAGTCGGGCATCCCGGAAGGCAACCTCATCATCATCCCGACCAAGATCATCGGCAAGGATGACGTCGACGCCTACGCCGCCAATCTGAAGGCGATGGCCGGAAACTAAGACTTGAAGCAGTTCAGCCGGCTCAACGTCGCTTGGGCCGGCTGCTCGCATTGACGAACACCGCGAGGATCGTCAGTCGCCAAAAGGTCGGCCCGCCAATCGCTGTCAGGCATGATGAACTATTCTGATACATCCATCGCAGCAACGACGCCGTTCCTCAGCCTCGAGAACGTGCGCAAGACCTATCCGGGCGTCGTGGCGCTGGACGGCTTTTCCATGGAGGTCAGGCCGGGCGAGGTCATCGGCCTCGTCGGTGAAAACGGCGCCGGCAAATCGACCTTGATGAAGATCCTCGGCGGCGTCACCACGCCCGACAGCGGCACGATCACCGTCGACGGCACCGCGCATGACAGGCTTTCCGTCGAAGCCAGCCTGGGATCGGGCATCGCCTTCGTCCACCAGGAACTCAACCTGTTCGAAAATCTCGATGTCGCGGCAAACATCTTCTTCGGCCGCGAGCCGTTGCGCGCCGGGCCGCTGAAGCTCGTCGACCGCGCCAGGCTCCGCACCATGGTGGCGCCGCTTTTGAAGCGCGTCGGCGCCAATTTTTCCGCCGACACGCCGGTTGCGACTCTGTCGCTGGCGCAGCAGCAGATGGTCGAGATCGCCAAGGCGCTGTCGATCGAGGCGCGGCTGGTCATCCTCGACGAGCCGACATCGAGCCTGCCGCTCGCCGAGACCGACAAATTGCTCGACGTCATCAAGGCGCTGAAGGCCGACGGCATCAGCGTCATCTTCATTTCGCACCGCCTGCACGAGGTCGAGCGCGTCGCCGACCGTGTCGTCGTGCTGCGCGACGGCATGCTGGCCGGTACGCTGGGCAAGCATGACATCGGCCACGACCAGATGGTCAAGCTGATGATCGGCCGCATGCTGAAGGAGCGCGAAAAGGCCTCGGAAGCGGCGCGTGCGCCCGGCGCCGTAGCGCTTGCGGCCAAGGCCATCCGCACACCTGCCTATCCCGGCCGGCCGGTCGATCTCGACGTCAGGCGCGGCGAAATCCTCGGCCTCGCCGGCCTTGTCGGTTCCGGCCGCACCGAGCTGGCGCGGGTGTTCTTCGGCATCGACTCGAAGCTCGGCGGCGCGCTCGAACTCGACGGCAAGCCGCTTGTGCTCGGCTCGGCGGCCGACGCCGTCGCGCACGGCATCTTCCTGGTGCCGGAAGACCGCAAGCTCACCGGCATCCTGCTCGACCTGTCGATCGCGCAGAACATTTCCTTGCCCAATCTGCCCGCGCATGCGCGCCGCTCCCTGGTGTCCAAAAGCGCCGAGACCGCCACCGCCGAGAAGCAGAAGAAAGATCTCGGCATCAAGGCACCGTCGGTGCAGACGCGCACCGGCACGCTGTCGGGCGGCAACCAGCAGAAGGTCGTGCTCGGCAAATGGCTGGCCATGAACCCCAAGGTGATGATCCTCGACGAGCCGACGCGCGGCATCGACATCGGCGCGAAGGCGGAAATCTACGGGCTGATGCGGGCGCTCGCCGATGCCGGCGTCGCCGTGCTGATGATCTCCTCGGACATGGAAGAGGTGATCGGCGTGTCCGACCGCATCGCCGTCATGCATGAGGGCCAGATCTCCGGCATTCTCGACAAGGACCGGTTCAGCCAGGAAAACGTGCTGCTGCTGGCGGTGGGCAAGCAGCCGAAGTAGTTTTGCCGGGGTCTCGCTCAAGCGCGATCCGCTCAGGCATTGGGGAGAAGACGATGAGCAAGAAAGATCTCGGCCTGCTGATCCTGATCCTGGTGGTCGGGGCGATCGTGGCGATCATCAATCCGCGCTTCCTGCTGCCGATCAACCTCGCCAACACCTCGAACCTGATCGGCCTGTTCGGCATCCTGTCGATCGGCCAGGCCTTCGTCATCATCACCGGCGGCATCGAATTGTCGGTCGGCTCGGTGGTCGCGCTGCTCGGCACACTGTTCATCGACTTCATCGCCGTGCGTGGCATGGAATGGCCGCTGGCCTTCGTGCTCATCCTGGTGCTTGGCGCCATCATCGGCCTGGCGCATGGCTGGCTGATCACAAGGCTCAAGCTGCAGCCCTTCGTCGTCACCTTGTGCGGCCTGTTGATCTATCGCGGCGTCGCCCGCTTCTACACCGCCGACGGCACGGCAGGCTTCGCGTTCGGCCAGAATTTTCCCGACCTCGAATTCCTCACCGCCGGGCGCTCCTATGGCGTTCCCAACAGCTTCATCGCGCTGATCGTCATCTCGATCGTCATGTGGGTGGTGCTGCACCGCTCGGTGTTCGGCCGCTATCTCTACGCCATCGGCAAGAACGAGGAGGCGGCGAAATATTCCGGCATCCGCACCGGCCGCGTCGTCATCGCCGCCTACGTCATCTGCGGCGTGCTGACGGCGCTGTCGGCGATCTATTTCGCCATGTACACGCGCTCGATCTCACCGGCCAGCCACGGCCAGTTCTACGAACTCTACGCCATCGCCGCAGCCGTGCTCGGCGGCTTCTCGCTGCGCGGCGGCGAGGGCTCGCTGATCGGGGTCATCCTCGGCACGGTGCTGCTGCAGGAACTGCAGAACCTCGTCAACCTGCTCGGCATTCCGTCCTCGCTCAACTTCGCGGTGATGGGCGGCGTCATCCTCATCGGCGTGCTGGTCGACCAGCAATGGGGCGTGTTCCGGGAACGGCGGCTGATGGTCGACGCCACCCGCAAAAGCGCCGCCGGCGCGGCCGCGGAATAGCGCCTCGCGGCGAATGGCGGGCGATGGCTGCAATTCCTGAACCGTTGACGCTCAGGGCCGGCGCGCTCGAAGCCGAACTGGTGCCGCAAATCGGCGGCAGCCTCAGCGCGCTGCGCTGGCGCGGCATCGATCTCATGCGCAGGCTCTCGGACCATGATCGCGAAGCCGGCAATGTGCTTGGCGTCGCCATGTTCCCGATGACCCCCTACGCCAACCGCATCGCCGGAAACACCTTCGATTTCGAGCGAAGCGCTGGCGGGTCCAGCCCAACAATCCGCCCGAAGCCATCAACGTGCATGGCAGCGGTTGGAAACACCCCTGGACTGTCACTGCGGCGGGCGACGCCCAGGCAACGCTGTCGCTGGATATCGCAGCCGGCCTCGAACCCTACTCCTATCACGCGACGCAGGCTTTCGTGCTGTCCGAAGAAGGCCTCGACGTCACCATGACACTGACCAACACGGGGCCGGTTTCCATGCCGTTTGGTTTCGGCCTTCATCCCTGGTTCGATCGCGACCCGGACGTCACGCTGCAATTCAAGGCCGCGCGGTTCTATCTGGAGGAACCGCAAGGCATCTCCGGCGATCCGATAGCGCTTGCGCCCGAACTCGACTTCGCCGAGAGCCGGCCTTTACCCGCCGGCTGGCGCAACAATGATTATGGCGGCTGGACGGGTGAGGCGACGCTTCGCTTTCCGGCGCGCGGCGCGGGTTTGCGCATCAAGGCCGATCCGATCTTCAAGCACCTGATGCTGTACGCCGACCCGGCCAAGCCTTACTTTTGCGTCGAACCGCAGACCATGGCCTCCGGTGCTTTCAACCGGGGCGGATGGACCGATCCGGACGAGGGCGCCATCGTGCTCGCCCCAGGTGAAAGTTCGGTCGGCACGGTGTCGCTGATGCCCTTTGCGCTTGGGGCTTAAAGCGCCCATCGCGTGAACGAGGCGTCAGGAGCCGACGATCTAGATCAGGCCCGACATGTCGGAAAAAGCCATCGCCTTGCGCAGCACCTCGGCGAAGCGTTCGCCGGCCGCTTCGCGCGGGCCGCTGTTGTCGATCGAGGTGACGCCGGGCCCGGACAGAGTGACATTGGCGCTGCGCGCCAGCCGCGCCAGCACTTCGCCGCGTGACTCGCGGCCGCGCATCGCCAGACGCTCGGCCAGCACTTCAGGTGAGGCGGTGATCTCGACGATGGCCAGATTGGCATAGCGTTCGCGCAAGGAGGGAATGATCGCGCGCGACACATTGGCGACAGCGACACGGCCATTGGCAACGGACCAGTCGACATCGGCGGGGATGCCGTAGCGCAAGCCGTGCGCTTCCCAGGAGATGGCGAAGGCGCCATCGGCTTCGGCCTCGACGAAGGCGGCATCGGCCAGCGTGTCGTGGTCCTCGCTGGCGACATCGCTCGGCCTGGTGATGACGCGGCGGACGAACTCCAGCCTTGTCTCATCGGCAAAGCGGGCGCGGGCGTAGCCGATCACCGTGTCCTTGCCGGCGCCGCTTGGGCCGACGACGGCGACGAAAACGCCATCGCGGATCGGAAACGTCTCGGCCGACAGTTCCCGCTCGATCGATGCCGACACCATCATGCGACCCGGCTTCCCTGCCGCCAGACGGTACGCACCACCGGGACATGGTCGTCGACGCGCACGCGCACCAGATCGGCGCGGCGGCCCTGTTCGATCACGCCGCGATCGGTCAGGCCAACCGCATCGGCCGGGTTCTTCGAGACCATGGCGACGGCCTGCGGCAGGGAAATGCCTTCGACGACATCGCCGAGGAAGAACGCCGACTGGATCAGGCTGAAGGGAATGTAGTCGGACGACAAGATGTCGAGCAGGCCGTCGCTGGCCAGCGTACGGGCCGAGACATTGCCCGAATGCGAGGCGCCGCGCATGACGTTGGGCGCGCCCATCAGCACACCCATCCCGGCCTCTTTCGAGGCCCTGGCGGCCTCTTCCGTGGTCGGGAATTCGGCGACGCGCACGCCCTGCTCGATCGCCTCGTCGACATGGCCTGATGTGGCGTCGTCGTGGCTGGCCAGCACGATGCCGCGCTCCTGGCAGGCGGCTGATATCACCGCCCGGTTCGGCGCCGAATTGCGCGCCGATTCGGCCATCCGCTTTTCGCAGAACAGCTTGAAGTCGCGATCGGTCAGCTTCAGCTTGCGCTGGTAATAGTAGGCATAGGTCTCGAGATCGACGAACTGGCGCTGGCCTGGCGCATGGTCCATCAGCGACGCCAGCTTGACCCGCTCGTCGCCGTCGAAATTGGCGAAAGCCCTGAGGCAGTCCGGTGCCGAAACCTCGCAGCGCAGATGGATGAAATGGTCGGCGCGCAGACGGTCCTGCTTCACACTGTCCTCGATGGCGTCGGCCAGCTTGCGGATGTCGGCCGATGTCAGGTCGGCGTCTTCGTCCATGCCGACGCGCAAGGCGTCGAGCACGGTGGTGATGCCGGCGGTCGCCACCTGCGCGTCATGGGCGAGCACGGCGGCGATCGGATTCCAGCGCACCTTGGGCCGCGGCGCGTAGTGGCCCTCGAGGTGGTCCGTATGGAGTTCGACCAGCCCGGGAATGATGTAGTCGCCGCCCATATCCTCGCCGGTGCGGCTGGTGCCGGCTTCGATGCCGGCGATAAAGCCGTCGCGCAGCACCAGCGAGCCCTCGACAATCTCGTCGGCAAGCACGATGCGGGCATTGTGGAGAACAGTCTCGGCGGTCATTTCAGGCAGTCCTTGAGGCGGTTTTTCTGGCCGGGCGGCGCCCGAGCGCGTGATGCGAGAGCACCATGAACGGTGCACCCGGTTCGGTTTCGACAAACAAGGTCAGCGCATCCACCAGCACCTTCTGTTGCAGCACGTCCGCGAACAGGCTGTCGATCGCTGCGCGCAAACGAGGGCTTTCCTGTGACCCCGCCCGGCCGGACAGCGTCATGTGGAAGCGAAAGGTTTCGAAGACATAGGGGTAACCCCATTGGCAGAGGTTGCGGAACTCGGCCGGCTTCAGCGAATCCGGGCTGCGCCGCTCGATTTCCGCTTCGCTCAGCGGTGCGCGAAACCGGTCGAAGTCGCGCACCACGTCATCGGCGAACCGGTTGAGCGTAGGCACTGGCCCTTCCGGCACCAATGCGAAGAAGCCGTCGATCTGGCTGATCACGAGACGCGGGATGGTCACCACCGGCGTCACCTCGGCGAATTGGTCGAGTGCGGCACGCAGCGAGGTTTCGGTCTCGTTGGTAGCCAGGCGGAACGGGGCTTTCAGCGTCGCGTGAAAGCCATAACGGCGCGCCGAAGCGGTGTGGAAAGCGACTTCCGCCGCCGACAGGTCGGCCACCGCTTCGACCGGCCTCGTCGCGGCGCCGAACGGGTCGCGGCCCAGCCAGTCGGCGGCGATCCGCGCCAGAGGCTCGTCCTGCCGGGGGGTGAAATAGAGGGCGTAGCGCATGGAAAGTCCTTGTCAGCTTCGCTGCCATAGGTGATTTCCATGACGAATTGACGAAGCCTTGCTGGCTTTCAGGTAACAAAACGCTGCGGCGGGGTCATTAGCCGACGATTTTTTCGTGCTGGACCAGGGAGCGAGTGCTCACGCATCGACCGATCAGGCCTTCATCAACCACTCGTGCTCGGGCGCGTTGTGGAATTTCCACGTCCGCTTCGGCCCTGCCATGACGTTGAGATAATAGAGGTCGTAGCCGTGGCAGGCGGCGCAGGGGTGATAACCCTCGGGCACCAGCACGACATCGCCATCCTCGATCGCCATCGCTTCGTCGAGCGCGCGGTGGCCATTCTTGTCGGCATCGGTGTAGACGCGCTGGAAGGCAAAACCCTGCGGCGGGTTGAGGCGGTGATAGTAGGTTTCCTCGAGGTAGGATTCGGCGGGTAGATTGTCCTGGTCGTGCTTGTGCGGCGGATAGCTCGACGTGTGGCCGCCGGGCGTGATGACCTCGACCACCAGCAGCGAATCGGCCGGCTTGCCTTCCGGCAGGATGTTGGTGACGTAGCGGGTGTTGGTGCCCTTGCCGCGCACCTCCTGGCCGAGGTCGTCCGGCGCGATCACCCGCACCGGCAGACCGCCGCCAAGGCCCGGCGCCGAGCAGACCGCGAGTTCCAGTCCGGTGTCCGCTGTCACCGACCAGTCCGAACCCTCAGGCACATACACCGACCACGGCTTGCCCTCGAAGGGCGACATGCGCTCGCCGAGCAGGCCGAGCTCCTTGCCACCGGCTGACGCCTTGCCCTTGCCGGTGACGAACACCAGGCAGACTTCACGATCCTCCGTCTTGCCGGAGACGCTCTCGCCGGGCTTCAGCCGATGCAGGTCGAAACCGACATAGGTCCAGCCGGCGCTTTTCGGCGTCACATGGGCGACGCGGCCAAGGCCTTTGTCGGCTTTGACGAGCAGCTTCGACATTTTTGTCTCCTATTCCGTTGGCTTGAAGGGCTCCGTGAAGCCAAGCCGCCTGTTTGAAAGGGCCATCGCAAATCTTCGGCCGGCGC
>NZ_RZTB01000121.1:0-17160 GCF_003997735.1 Mesorhizobium sp. M7A.F.Ca.MR.148.00.0.0
TCGCCATCCGTGAAGGCGGCCGCACCGTCGGTGCCGGCATCGTCGTCACCATCAAGGAATAATCGAGCCCGGCATTCGCCGGATCGACAAGAAAAGGGCGGTCTTCGGGCCGCCCTTTTCTTTTTCGGGGCTATCGGTTGCGGCCCTGTCGGCCGAACCCTGTTGCAAGGCTCTGGGCCTCAACTAGTATAGGTTGCATCGAGGGGCTTTTTTCCAATGGTTCCAAGGCGGTTTTTCCATCGTCGCGCATTGTGGCCGCTGGCTCTGACCTGGCTGCTCGCATTGCTTGCCGCAGGCCCGGCAGCCTTTGCGGCGGATGCGGCGCCGGATCTTGGGCCGACGATGCGGTTCGGCATTGTCCGCAGCAACGCACCGGGGTGCGAGCCGATCTGCCCGGAATGGATATCGGCCGAGGGCTCGATAGAAGCTGGAACTCCGGCGCTCTTCAAACGCATGCTGAAGACGCTTGGTGGGCGTAAATTGCCTGTTGTCGTCGATTCTCCCGGCGGCAATGTCGAGGCGGCGCTGACGCTTGGCCGGCTGATCCGCAAGAACAAGTTTGATATCGCCATCGGCAAAACGGTGTTTTCCAGCTGCCAGCCCGGTGCGAAGGGCTGCCAGGACCGTGACGCCCGCTACTTCGGCGATGTCATCGACTATGGCGCCATGTGCAATTCCGCCTGTCCTCTGATGTTTGCCGGCGGTATCAGGCGGGTGGCCGGCGAATGGGCCTATCTCGGCGTCCATCAGATCACCACGACCTACATCCGTACGAAATTGCAATACCGGACCACCTATCGCGTCGTGGGGGGCAAGAAGAAGATCCTCAACACAAAGATCGTCAGCCGCAAGAACGCCGGCAGCTACAAGACCTACGAGATGAGCAAGGCGGTTGAGAAAAAGCTGGCGGCCTACCTGAAACAGATGGGCATCGAACAAAGCATGCTCGAAACGATGAAGGGTACCCCGGCCAGCGAAATCCACCAGATCGCCCTCGACGACATGCTGGCGATGAAGCTGGTCACCAGCACGGACGCTGTAGGCCTGTTGACCGCGGCAAGCCTGTGCGAGCCCGGTCGCCTGGCCACGAATTGTCGGGAAATGCCGGGGAACAAGCCTGACGGCCTGACGGCGACCGGGGCCAAGCCAACGCCGCCAGCGATCGAACCCGAGGCGGCGCGGAGCGATGAAGACATGCGCTTCGTTGTCGTTCGCGGCACCAATCCGCTCTGCAATCCAGACTGCCCGGAATGGATCTCGGCAGAAGGCGCGATCACCCCCCGGACCCCGCAGAAGCTGCGCCAATTGCTCGCCATGCTTGGCAAACGGCAACTGCCTGTCGTGATCAGTTCGAGGGGAGGCGACCTGCTCAGCGCCCTGGCGGCAGGACGGCTTATCCATGAAAAGAAGCTCGACGTCGCCGTTGGCCGCACCGATTTCGTCGGCTGTGACCCAGGAGCGTGGAATTGCCTGGCCAAAGAGGGCGCCTATGCCGGGCTGAGCATCGATGCCGGCGTGGAGTGCGATTCGGCCTGCGCGCTGATGCTTGCCGGCGGCATCAGGCGGTTTGTCGGTCCCCAGGCGCGGCTTAGCCTCTACCCGATGGGGCAAAAGCAGATGGTCAAGGCCTATCTCGAGGAGATGGCGATCGGTCCCGCCCTGTTCGCAGCGATCGAGCGACGCTCGGCCGAGCGTCGGCTGGAACCCGGCATGATGCTGAAGGTCGGCCTGACGACCGGCCTGCAATCGGTCGACGCGCTGACCGGTGCCACCATTTGCGAGGCGGTGCCAAGACCCGAGAATTGCCGGATCCAGCCTTCCGCCAATGCCGAGGCTGATGCGCCGGCCAAATTGTAGTGTGCGGCGGAGCCGGAAACCGGCCATGAGGCAGGTTGAGCCGCTTCCGATGCTATCGTCGCTGCTGGCGGCGCCAGGCAGGCGGAGGATCGATGCCGGCCTGGGTTGGGGCGTGCCGGGCGGCCCCTATAAGCCACCGGGTACGAAACCATGATCGGCACGAAGCGTATCGGGCGCAGGCATCCGGAATAACGCCACAATAGGGCGGAATGCTGCACTGGCCTGCAACCGTGAACGGTCCCGAGATGCTGATCGCCCATCTTCCAAGTGGCTATATTCTCGGAACGTTCATGCGCAGGCAGTGGCCTGGCAGCCCGGCTATCGTCGGGGCCGCCATAGTCGGCAGTGTCATCCCCGATATCGATATGCTGTATTTCCATTTCATCGACGGCGGACGCACCCACCATCACTCCTATATGACGCATTGGCCGCTGTTCTGGGCGGCCGCAGGGGCGCTGTCGTTGCTATTCGTCAGCTGGCGCGCCCGCTCGTATCTGGCAGCCACGGCTGCCTTCTTTGCCGCCGCCATGCTGCATATGGTCCTCGATACGCTGGCGTCGCCGATATTGTGGCTGATGCCATTCGATCGGCGGGCGTTCGAACTCGTCACTGTACCGGCGGACTTCAGCAATTGGGTGCTGAGCTTTTTGCTGCACTGGACGTTCGCATGCGAGCTCCTGATATGCGGCTGGGCGCTTTGGCTTGCACGCGGGCGACCGCAGCCTGCCACGAATGCCGCTTGAGGACGCTCCACATCGAAGAGGGCAGGCGACGTCTCTCTCAATCACGCCACCGCGCGCTGGCGACTTCAGGCCGGAGCTTGGGATCGACCCGGATGGCCTTGTCGGGATTAAGGCGCGTTTGCTTGCAAACCGCTCTTTACAGAGCGTGCGGAAGCTTTTAGGAAGCGCCTTCTGCGCCGACATGCGCACGATACGGGCATAGCTCAGTTGGTAGAGCGGCGGTCTCCAAAACCGCAGGTCGTAGGTTCGAGCCCTGCTGCCCGTGCCATTCCCTGAATGGCATTCAACCCAATGTTTCGCCGTTTCGGAATGGCGTTTCAAAACGATATTTCCATGGCCTGGCCTTTGAAAATCGGCGACCCGCTTGCCATATAGGGTCGATTGGGGCATAAGAGCGCCATAGCCGGGACGGAACGACTGGATGGTTCCGAGGCGGTGTTTGGTCATAAAGCGGAGACTTGCCACTTGCGTGGATCAAGAATCGGTTTTATGTAGACGAAACAGACACGCGACGCGTGGAGCTGGGAAACCGGCTTTACGCGTCTGATTTGCATGGGCGAAATGATTGCGCTGATTCGGCGCGAGATTGGGCTCAGGCGGCACGTCCCGGCCAGCGGGATCATCCAGGAGACCCGGCCAACGGGTCTTGAAGACAGAGCGGCATATGGCTTCGAAAACCACAAATCCTTTCGTCTTTCTCCAGCAGGTTCGCGCGGAGACCGCCAAGGTGACTTGGCCGTCGCGACGCGAAACGATGATCTCGACGGTGATGGTTCTGGCCTTCGCAGTGATCGCGATGATCTTTTTCTTCACCGCCGATCAGCTCATGGGCCTCGCGGTCGAACAGATTCTGGGCATCGGACGCTAAGTCCGGCGATTACGGAGAAGTCTTGAAATGACCGCGCGCTGGTACATCGTCCACGCTTATTCGAACTTTGAAAAGAAGGTCGCCGAGGATATCGAGAACAAGGCCAAGCAGAAGGGCCTGTCCGCCGACATCCACCAGATCGTGGTTCCGACCGAGAAGGTCGTCGAAGTTCGCCGCGGTCGCAAGGTCGATGCCGAGCGGAAGTTCTTCCCGGGCTATGTGCTGCTGAAGGCCAATTTGACCGATGCGGTGTTCTCGCTGGTCAAGAACACACCGAAGGTCACCGGCTTCCTGGGCGACTCCAAGCCGGTGCCGATCACCGAGGCGGAAGCGCAGCGCATCCTGAACCAGGTCCAGGAAGGCGTCGAGCGGCCGAAGCCTTCGGTCACGTTCGAGATCGGCGAAGCGATCCGCGTTTCGGATGGTCCCTTCGCGTCGTTCAACGGTTTCGTCCAGGAAGTGGACGAAGAGCGGGCACGGCTCAAGGTGGAAGTTTCGATCTTCGGGCGCGCCGTGCCTGTCGATCTGGAATTCGGACAGGTCGAAAAGGGCTGATCCGAAATCCCTGACGCCGGTTTGGCGATCAGGGGAGGCGGCGCGGAAGCGCGCGGCCTGAGACGGTGGGAGGCGAGTGCGGCTTTAGCCGGCTGCGCGAACCGCACCACCAGACTGCAACCGCCGGCATGACCGGCATAGACAAAGGCAGGAAAAGAGATGGCTAAGAAAATTGCAGGCCAGCTCAAGCTCCAGGTGAAAGCGGGATCGGCGACGCCGTCTCCCCCGATCGGCCCGGCGCTTGGTCAGCGTGGCATCAACATCATGGAATTCTGCAAGGCGTTCAACGCGCAGACCCAGGAAATGGAAAAGGGATCGCCGGTTCCGGTCGTCATCACCTACTATCAGGACAAGTCCTTCACCTTCGTCATGAAGACGGCGCCGGTGAGCTACTTCCTGAAGAAGGCGGCGAACCTGACGTCCGGTTCCAAGGAGCCGGGCAAGGTCAAGGCCGGTACGGTTTCGCGTGACAAGGTCCGCGAGATTGCCACCGCGAAGATGAAAGACCTGAACGCAAACGACGTCGAAGCGGCCATGCGCATGGTCGAGGGCTCCGCCCGCTCGATGGGTCTGGAAGTGGTGGGCTAAGATCATGGCAAAGATTGCAAAGCGCGTATCGAAGACCCGCGAAGGCATCGATCCCAACAAGGCTTATGCCTTGGGCGATGCGCTGAAGCTGCTCAAGGACCGTTCCTCGGTGAAGTTCGATGAGACCATCGAAGTCGCCATGAACCTCGGCGTCGACCCGCGCCATGCCGACCAGATGGTCCGCGGCGTGGTCAACCTGCCGAACGGCACCGGCCGCTCGGTGCGTGTCGCCGTGTTCGCCCGTGGCGACAAGGCTGACGAAGCGCGCGCCGCCGGCGCCGACATCGTCGGTGCCGAGGATCTGGTCGACATCGTCCAGAAGGGCACGATCGATTTTGATCGCTGCATCGCCACGCCGGATATGATGCCGCTGGTCGGTCGTCTGGGCAAAGTGCTCGGCCCGCGCGGCATGATGCCGAACCCGAAGGTCGGCACCGTCACCACCGACGTTGCCGCCGCCGTCAAGGCATCCAAGGGCGGTGCCGTCGAGTTCCGTGTCGAGAAGGCTGGCATCGTCCATGCCGGCGTCGGCAAGGTCTCGTTCGACGTCAAGGCCCTGGAAGAGAACATCCGCGCCTTCGCCGATGCGGTAACCAAGGCAAAGCCGACTGGCGCCAAGGGCAACTACGTCAAGAAGGTGTCGGTCACCTCGACGATGGGCCCGGGCCTCAAGCTCGACGTCGCGACGCTCAACGCGTCCTGATAAGTTTTGATCGAGATCGGCCGGTAAACGGCTGATCTGCAAAGAATTCCGGGCCTCCGACCTAGTTGGCGGCCCGGTACCGGAAGCCGAGAGGTTTCCGGACATCCTGTCCGAGATTGCAGGCGGCCCAGAAGCCTTAATTCGATTTGGGCCTGCATGAGACGGGTGAAGACCGGACAACGGAGCGATTGCTCCAATGAAAGGTTCGAACCGTGTTTGCCTTTTGTCTGCGCATCGCCGGCTTGACCGTCGATGTGGCGAAAGGGGGCAGGATCCTCGAGCGTCGTTCGGGAGATCCGTTACTGGATGGCCCGGTCGACAAAAGGCAACCCGACGCCTGTCCTCGTCAATGGGATGTTCCCGTTAACAGGATTGGGGTCAACTGGAGATAGGCAGTGGACAGAGCGGAAAAACGCGAACTCGTCACGGGCCTGAACGGTGCGTTCTCGAACGCAGGTTCAGTGGTCGTGGCCCACTACGCCGGTATCACCGTCGCGCAAATGAACGACCTTCGGTCGAAAATGCGCGCCGCCGGTGGCACCGTCAAAGTCGCGAAGAACCGTCTCGCCAAAATCGCTCTTCAGGGCACGGACTCCGCATCGATCATCGAGCTGTTCAAGGGACAGACGCTGATTGCTTATTCGGAGGATCCGATTGCGGCGCCGAAGGTCGCGTCCGATTTCGCCAAGGGAAATGACAAGCTCGTCATTCTCGGCGGCGCAATGGGCACCACCTCGCTCAATGCCGACGGTGTGAAGGCACTCGCCACACTTCCGTCGCTCGATGAGCTGCGCGCCAGGCTGGTTGGCATGATCGCCACGCCGGCAACCCGGATCGCCCAGATCGTCAATGCGCCAGCGGCCTCGGTCGCGCGCGTCATCGGCGCTTACGCCCGGAAGGACGAGGCGGCATGAGGCCGTTCCTCGCTATCACAAACACACGTTCGAACCTTATGAAGGAACACAACAATGGCTGATCTCGCAAAGATCGTAGACGACCTTTCGAAGCTGACCGTCCTCGAGGCGGCCGAGCTGTCGAAGCTTCTGGAAGAAAAGTGGGGCGTTTCCGCCGCTGCTCCGGTGGCTGTTGCCGCCGCTGGCGGTGGTGCGGCCGCTGCTGCTCCGGTCGAGGAAAAGACGGAATTCGACGTCGTCCTCACCGAGGCAGGCGCTCAGAAGATCAACGTCATCAAGGAAGTCCGTGCCATCACCGGTCTTGGCCTCAAGGAAGCCAAGGATCTGGTCGAAGCGGCTCCGAAGCCGGTCAAGGAAGGCGTTTCCAAGGCCGACGCTGACAAGTTCAAGGCCCAGCTGGAAGCAGCCGGCGCCAAGGTCGACCTGAAGTAATCGTGAAAGCGGCGGGCGGCCTCGCGCCGTCCGCCACTCCCTTCGCCCGGAGGGAGCACGCGTAACGCGAGATCTACGAGAACCTCTTTCCTGAGGGCCGAAAACCGGCCTTCAGGAAACGGGTTTTCTCCCGTTCTAGCCGGCCGCCGACAGGCGCCGGGAAAACAGACAGAGGGTTGCCGCCAAGGTGGCCCAGAATGCAAGGCGAGCCGCGGCGAGGCTCGTCCCGAGTTTAGAGCTAAGGAGCGACGATGGCCCAGACCCAGACTTTCAATGGCCGCAGACGCGTACGCAAGTTCTTCGGAAAGATCCCGGAAGTTGCGGAGATGCCGAACCTCATCGAGGTTCAGAAGGCATCCTATGATCAATTCCTGATGGTGGCGGAGCCCAAGGGCGGGCGTCCGGACGAGGGACTGCAGGCTGTTTTCAAGTCGGTTTTCCCGATCTCCGATTTTTCCGGCTCCTCGATGCTGGAGTTCGTGAAGTACGAGTTCGAAGGACCGAAATTCGACGTTGACGAATGCCGTCAGCGCGACCTCACCTATGCCGCGCCGCTGAAGGTGACGCTGCGCCTCATCGTGTTCGATATCGACGAGGATACCGGCGCCAAGTCCATCAAGGACATCAAGGAGCAGGACGTCTACATGGGCGACATGCCGCTCATGACCTTGAACGGCACCTTCATCGTCAACGGCACCGAGCGCGTCATCGTCTCGCAGATGCACCGCTCGCCGGGCGTCTTCTTTGACCATGACAAGGGCAAGTCGCACTCGTCGGGCAAGCTTCTGTTTGCCGCGCGCGTCATCCCCTATCGCGGCTCGTGGCTCGACATCGAGTTCGATTCCAAGGACGTCGTGCACGCCCGCATCGATCGCCGCCGCAAGATTCCGGTGACGTCGCTGCTGATGGCGCTCGGTATGGACGGCGAAGAGATCCTGTCGACCTTCTACAACAAGATCACCTACAAGCGCGCCGGCGACCATTGGCGCATTCCGTTCAACGTCGAGCGTTTCCGCGGCCTCAAGGCCGTCGGCGACCTGGTCGATGCCGATACCGGCGAAGTCGTCGTCGAAGCCGGCAAGAAGATCACCGCCCGCCAGGCGAGGGCGCTTGGCGAAAAGGGTCTCAAGGCGATCAAGGCCACCGACGAGGACCTGCTCGGTAACTATCTGGCCGAGGACATCGTCAACTACGCCACCGGCGAGATATTCCTCGAGGCCGGCGACGAGATCGACGAGAAGACGCTGAAGGTTCTGCTCGGCACCGGCGAAGACGAGATCAAGGTTCTCGACATCGACCACGTCAATGTCGGCGCCTATATCCGCAACACGCTCAACGTCGACAAGAACGAGAGCCGCCAGGACGCGCTGTTCGACATCTATCGTGTCATGCGCCCCGGCGAGCCGCCGACGCTCGAAACCGCCGAAGCCATGTTCAACTCGCTGTTCTTCGACAGTGAGCGCTACGATCTGTCGGCCGTCGGCCGCGTCAAGATGAACATGCGCCTCGAGCTCAAGGCCGAGGACACCGTGCGCGTGCTGCGCAAGGACGATATCCTGGCCGTGGTCAGGACGCTGGTCGAGCTGCGCGACGGCAAGGGCGAGATCGACGACATCGACAATCTCGGCAACCGCCGCGTGCGTTCGGTCGGCGAGCTGATGGAAAACCAGTACCGCGTCGGCCTGCTGCGCATGGAGCGCGCGATCAAGGAGCGTATGTCCTCGATCGAGATCGACACGGTCATGCCGCAGGACCTGATCAACGCCAAGCCGGCGGCTGCCGCCGTGCGCGAGTTCTTCGGTTCCTCGCAGCTGTCGCAGTTCATGGACCAGACCAACCCGCTGTCGGAGATCACCCACAAGCGCCGCCTCTCGGCGCTTGGACCGGGCGGTCTGACCCGCGAGCGCGCCGGCTTCGAAGTGCGCGACGTGCACCCGACGCATTACGGCCGCATCTGCCCGATCGAGACGCCGGAAGGCCCGAATATCGGTCTGATCAACTCGCTGGCCACCTTCGCACGCGTCAACAAATACGGCTTCATCGAGAGCCCGTACCGCAAGATCGTCGACGGCAAGCTGACCAATGACGTCGTCTATCTCTCTGCGATGGAAGAGGCCAAGCACCATGTCGCGCAGGCCAACGCCGAGCTCGACAAGAACGGTGGTTTCGTCGACGAATTCGTCATTTGCCGCAGCGCCGGCGAAGTGATGATGGCGCCGCGCGAAAACGTCGATCTGATGGACGTGTCGCCCAAGCAGATGGTGTCGGTGGCCGCGGCCCTGATCCCGTTCCTGGAAAACGACGACGCCAACCGCGCTCTGATGGGCTCGAACATGCAGCGTCAGGCCGTGCCGCTGGTGCGCGCCGAGGCGCCGTTCGTCGGCACCGGCATGGAGCCGATCGTCGCCCGTGACTCCGGTGCCGCCATCGGCGCCCGCCGCGGCGGCATCGTCGACCAGGTGGACGCGACGCGTATCGTTATCCGCGCCACCGAAGATCTCGATCCGGGCAAGTCCGGCGTCGATATCTACCGGCTGATGAAGTTCCAGCGTTCGAACCAGAACACCTGCATCAACCAGCGTCCGCTGGTTCGCATGGGTGACCGGGTCAACAAGGGCGACATCATCGCCGACGGTCCGTCGACCGAGCTCGGCGATCTGGCGCTCGGCCGCAACGTGCTGGTCGCGTTCATGCCGTGGAACGGCTACAACTACGAGGACTCGATCCTCCTGTCCGAACGCATCGTCGCCGATGACGTCTTCACCTCGATCCACATCGAGGAGTTCGAGGTCATGGCGCGCGATACCAAGCTCGGACCGGAGGAAATCACGCGCGATATTCCAAACGTCTCGGAAGAAGCGCTGAAGAACCTCGACGAAGCCGGCATCGTCTATATCGGTGCCGAAGTTCAGCCGGGCGACATCCTGGTCGGCAAGATCACGCCGAAGGGCGAAAGCCCGATGACGCCGGAAGAGAAGCTTCTGCGCGCCATCTTCGGCGAAAAGGCATCCGATGTGCGCGACACCTCGATGCGCATGCCTCCGGGCACTTTCGGCACGGTCGTCGAGGTGCGCGTCTTCAATCGCCACGGTGTGGAGAAGGACGAGCGCGCCATGGCGATCGAGCGCGAGGAGATCGAACGCCTCGCCAAGGACCGCGACGACGAACAGGCCATTCTGGACCGTAACGTCTACGCGCGTCTTTCCGACGTGCTCGTCGGCAAGGAAGCGATCGCCGGACCGAAGGGCTTCAAGAAGGGCTCGACGCTGTCCAAGGATACGCTCGACGAGTATCCGCGTTCGCAGTGGTGGCAGTTTGCCGTGGAGAACGAAAAGCTCCAGAGCGAACTGGAAGCCCTGCGTGGCCAGTACGACGATTCCAAGAAGGCGCTCGAACAGCGTTTCATGGACAAGGTCGAGAAGGTCCAGCGCGGCGACGAAATGCCTCCGGGCGTCATGAAGATGGTCAAGGTCTTCGTGGCCGTGAAGCGCAAGATGCAGCCCGGCGACAAGATGGCCGGCCGTCACGGCAACAAGGGTGTCGTGTCGCGGATCGTTCCGGTCGAGGACATGCCTTTCCTCGAGGACGGCACGCATGCCGATATCGTGCTCAACCCGCTGGGTGTGCCGAGCCGCATGAATGTCGGCCAGATCCTGGAAACGCATCTGGGCTGGGCATGCGCGGGCATGGGCAGGAAGATCGGCGAGCTGATCGACACGTACAAGGCAGCCGGCGACATCAAGCCGCTGCGCAAGACGCTCGAGAGCTTCATCCCGGCCAACGACCGCAACGAGCCGGTTCGTGACTATGACGACGAGAGCATCGTTCGCCTCAGCGAGCAGATGCGCCGCGGCGTCTCGATCGCGACCCCGGTGTTCGACGGCGCGCATGAGGCTGACATCAACATCATGCTGGAGCAGGCGGGCCTGCACACATCAGGTCAGTCGCAGCTCTATGACGGACGCACGGGCGAGCCGTTCGATCGCAAGGTGACGATGGGCTACATCTACATGCTCAAGCTTCACCACCTCGTGGACGACAAGATCCACGCGCGTTCGATCGGTCCGTATTCGCTCGTCACGCAGCAGCCGCTGGGCGGCAAGGCGCAGTTCGGTGGCCAGCGCTTCGGCGAGATGGAGGTCTGGGCACTGGAAGCATACGGCGCCGCCTACACGCTGCAGGAAATGCTGACGGTGAAGTCCGACGACGTCGCCGGTCGTACCAAGGTCTACGAGGCGATCGTGCGTGGTGACGACACCTTCGAGGCCGGCATCCCCGAGAGCTTCAACGTTCTCGTCAAGGAAATGCGGTCTCTCGGCCTCAATGTCGAGCTGGAGAACACCAAGCTCGACGACAACCCTGTCCGGCTGCCCGATGCTGCCGAATAGGGGCGCGGCCGAGTAACCAAGACGTTCGGTCGCGGAAATCGCAACCGAACGCACCAAATTCTTCGGCCGGTGGCCGACACACGACGGCGGGCGTTTGGCCCGCGCTAGATGCAAGGGGTTTTCGAGGACCCCGAAAAGGAGAACGGCATGAACCAAGAGGTCATGAATCTCTTCAATCCGCAGGCGCCTGCGCAGGTGTTCGATTCCATTCGGATATCGCTTGCCAGCCCTGAGAAGATTCTGTCCTGGTCTTTCGGCGAGATCAAGAAGCCGGAGACCATCAACTACCGCACCTTCAAGCCGGAGCGTGACGGTCTGTTCTGCGCGCGCATTTTTGGCCCGATCAAGGACTACGAGTGCCTGTGCGGCAAGTACAAGCGCATGAAGTACAAGGGCGTCATCTGCGAGAAGTGCGGCGTCGAAGTCACGCTGTCGCGCGTTCGTCGTGAGCGCATGGGCCATATCGAGCTGGCGGCACCGGTCGCCCATATCTGGTTCCTGAAGTCGCTGCCGTCGCGCATCGGCACGCTGCTCGACATGACCCTGAAGGACATCGAGCGCGTCCTCTATTTCGAGAACTACATCGTCACCGAACCTGGCCTCACCGCGCTGAAGGAGCACCAGCTGCTCAGCGAGGAAGAGTACATGATCGCCGTCGACGAGTATGGCGAGGATAGTTTCACCGCCATGATCGGCGCCGAGGCCATTCATGACCTCCTGGCCGGCATGGACCTGGAGAAGATCGCCGGCGACCTGCGTTCGGAACTGGCGTCGACCACCTCCGAGCTGAAGCAGAAGAAGTATCTGAAGCGGCTCAAGGTCGTCGAGAACTTCATGGAATCCGGCAACCGTCCGGAATGGATGATCATGAAGGTGGTTCCGGTGATCCCGCCGGACCTGCGTCCGCTGGTTCCTCTGGACGGCGGCCGCTTCGCCACGTCGGATCTGAACGATCTCTATCGCCGCGTCATCAACCGCAACAATCGTCTGAAGCGGCTGATCGAGCTGCGCGCTCCCGGCATCATCGTGCGCAATGAAAAGCGCATGCTGCAGGAAGCCGTCGATGCGCTGTTCGACAACGGCCGTCGCGGCCGCGTCATCACCGGCGCCAACAAGCGCCCGCTGAAGTCGCTGTCCGACATGCTCAAGGGCAAGCAGGGCCGGTTCCGTCAGAACCTGCTCGGCAAGCGCGTCGACTATTCCGGCCGCTCGGTCATCGTGACCGGTCCGGAGCTCAAGCTGCACCAGTGCGGCCTGCCCAAGAAGATGGCGCTCGAACTGTTCAAGCCCTTCATCTACGCCCGTCTCGACGCCAAGGGTTACTCCTCGACCGTCAAGCAGGCGAAGAAGCTGGTCGAAAAGGAGCGCCCGGAAGTCTGGGATATCCTCGACGAGGTCATCCGCGAGCATCCGGTGCTGCTGAACCGTGCGCCGACGTTGCACCGTCTCGGCATCCAGGCGTTCGAACCGATCCTGATCGAAGGCAAGGCGATCCAGCTGCACCCGCTGGTCTGCACGGCCTTCAACGCCGACTTCGACGGCGACCAGATGGCCGTTCACGTGCCGCTGTCGCTGGAAGCGCAGCTTGAAGCCCGCGTGCTGATGATGTCGACCAACAACATCCTGCACCCGGCTTCCGGCGCGCCGATCATCGTGCCGTCGCAGGACATGGTTCTGGGTCTCTATTATCTCTCGATCGTCAACCAGAACGAGCCGGGCGAGGGCATGGTGTTTGCCGACATGGGCGAACTCCAGCACGCGCTCGAGACCAAGGCGGTGACGCTGCACTCCAAGATCAAGGGTCGTTTCCGTACGGTCGACGCCGAAGGCAAGGTCGTGTCGAAGATCCATGACACGACGCCTGGCCGCATGATCATCGGCGAGCTTCTGCCGAAGAACGTCAACGTGCCTTACGAGACCGCCAACCAGGAGATGACCAAGAAGAACATCTCCAAGATGATCGACACCGTCTACCGCCATTGCGGTCAGAAGGAGACGGTCATTTTCTGCGATCGCATCATGGCGCTCGGATTCAGCCATGCCTGCCGTGCCGGCATTTCGTTCGGCAAGGACGACATGCTGATCCCGGATGCAAAGATCAAGCTGGTCTCCGACACCGAGGCTTTGGCCAAGGAATACGAGCAGCAGTACAATGACGGTCTGATCACGCAGGGCGAGAAGTACAACAAGGTCGTCGACGCCTGGGCCAAGTGCTCGGAAAAGGTCGCCGACGAAATGATGGCCCGCATCAAGGCGGTCGAGTTCGAGGACAATGGCCGTCAGAAGCCGATGAACTCGATCTACATGATGTCGCACTCCGGTGCGCGTGGCTCGCCCACCCAGATGCGCCAGCTTGCCGGCATGCGCGGCCTCATGGCCAAGCCGTCGGGTGAAATCATCGAGACGCCGATCATCTCGAACTTCAAGGAAGGCCTGACCGTGCTCGAGTACTTCAACTCGACCCACGGCGCCCGCAAGGGTCTGGCCGACACCGCCTTGAAGACGGCGAACTCGGGTTACCTCACCCGTCGTCTGGTCGACGTGGCGCAGGATTGCATCGTCAACTCCGTCGACTGCGGCACCGACAAGGGCCTCACCATGCAGCCGATCGTCGATGCCGGTCAGGTCGTCGCTTCGGTCGGCCAGCGCGTGCTGGGCCGTACGTCGCTCGACGACATCACCCATCCGGTGTCGGGCGAGATCCTGGTCAAGGCCGGAACGCTGATGGACGAGCGTGACGTGGAACAGATCGAAAAGGCCGGCGTCCAGTCGGTCCGCATCCGCTCGGCACTGACTTGCGAAGTCAGGGTTGGCGTCTGCGCGGTCTGCTACGGTCGCGATCTGGCCCGCGGCACCCCGGTCAACCAGGGCGAAGCCGTCGGCGTCATCGCGGCGCAGTCGATCGGCGAGCCGGGCACGCAGCTCACCATGCGTACCTTCCACATGGGCGGTACCGCGCAGGTGGTGGACAGCTCGTTCCTTGAAGCCTCGTATGAGGGCAAGGTCGAGATCCGCAACCGCAACGTGGTGCGCAACTCCGACGGCCAGCAGATGGTCATGGGCCGCAACATGGCGGTGCTGATCCTCGACGAAGCCGGCAAGGAACGCGCCTCGCACCGCCTCACCTATGGTTCGCGCATCTTCGTGGACGATGGTGACAAGGTGAAGCGCGGCCAGCGTATCGCCGAGTGGGATCCCTATACCCGTCCGGTCCTCACTGAAATCGAGGGCAGGGTGTCGTACGAGGATCTGGTCGACGGCATTTCCGTTCAGGAAACGGCCGACGAGTCGACCGGCATCACCAAGCGTGAGGTCATCGACTGGCGCTCGACGCCACGCGGCAACGACCTGAAGCCGGCGATTGCGATCCAGGACGCCAAGGGCAAGGTCGGCAAGCTGTCGAAGGGCGGCGACGCCCGCTTCCTGCTCTCGGTCGAGGCCATTCTTTCGGTCGAGCCGGGTTCGCAGGTTCGCCCCGGCGACGTTTTGGCGCGTATTCCGATGGAAAGCGCCAAGACCAAGGACATCACCGGCGGTCTGCCGCGTGTTGCCGAGCTGTTCGAGGCACGTCGTCCGAAGGATCACGCCATCATCGCCGAGATCGACGGCACGATCCGCTTCGGCCGCGACTACAAGAACAAGCGTCGCATCATCATCGAGCCGCATGACTCGACGCTCGAGCCGGTCGAATACCTGATCCCGAAGGGCAAGCCGTTCCATCTCCAGGACGGCGACGTCATCGAGAAGGGCGACTACATCCTCGACGGCAATCCGGCGCCGCACGACATCCTGGCGATCAAGGGCGTGGAGGCACTTGCTTCCTACCTCGTCAACGAGATCCAGGAAGTCTATCGTCTGCAGGGCGTGTCGATCAACGACAAGCACATCGAGGTGATCGTTCGCCAGATGCTGCAGAAGGTCGAGATCACGGTGCAGGGCGACTCGACCTACATTCCGGGCGATCATGTCGACGTGATCGAACTGGAAGAGGTCAACGAGCGTCTGGTCGAGGACGGCAAGAAGCCTGCCGAAGGCCTGCCGGTGCTGCTCGGCATCACCAAGGCATCGCTGCAGACGCCGTCCTTCATCTCGGCCGCCTCCTTCCAGGAGACGACCCGGGTGCTGACGGAGGCCGCGGTTGCCGGCAAGACCGACATGCTGCAGGGCTTGAAGGAAAACGTCATCGTCGGCCGGCTGATCCCGGCCGGTACCGGCGGCACGATGAGCCAGATCCGGCGCATCGCCACCTCGCGCGACGAACTGATCATCGACGAGCGCCGCAAGGCCTCGGGTGCGGAAGTCGCCGAGCCGATGCTGGCCGACATGACAACCGCCGCGCAGTAAGCGCGGCGGCAGGAATCTCAGGCAAAAAAAGGCCGTCGGGGCGACCCGGCGGCCTTTTTTCATTGCGTTGGAGCCGAACTTTGTGGCGGTGGCGAAGTGAGGAGCATCGTCTGGTGCCTTGTTTTGCAGGCTGGCGCCGCCCCTCATCTGCCTGCCGGCATCTTCTCCCCGTATAGTGACGGGGAGAAGGACGCTGTGTCAGATGATTTCGCCAAATCGCCAGCGTCGCAGAAAAAGCGCCAACGTGGCGGCCGGCCCCTTTCTCCCCGTCACTATACGGGGAGAAATGTCCGGCAGGACAATGAGGGGCGGCGCGCCCTTCGCAAATGATCCGGGAAGTGGGGATCGGAGCGAGGTCGCTCTTCACTGCCCATTGTCAATCGAAGAACGCCTCGACCACGTTGCGCTTGCCGAGCATGAAGGCGTCGGCGACATGCTGCAGCGGCGCGAGATCGACATCGGAGACGCCGGCGCGGACGATCTCGGCGAAGCGCTTGTAGAGCATCGGGTACTCGGCCTCCGGCTCGTCATGAACCACCTTGCCGTCGATGGCGAGCTTCGAGCCGCCGCCCGACAGCACCATCGCGCCCTTGTCGGTGTCGGCCAGGATGTCCCAGCTTTGCGGGCCTGTCTGCAGCCAGTCGAGGTCCATCGTCACCGGCAACCCGTTCGAGGTGCGGAAGGCGACGCGCGCGGCAACCGGGGAGGCGCGGTTTTCGGGAAAATCCAGCACCGCCGAGGTGATGAACATCGCCGGCAGGATATGGGTGGCAATCGACAGCGCGTTGATGCCGGGATCGAAGACGCCGAAACCGCCGGGAGCCCAGATCCATTCCTGGTTCGGGTGCCAGCGGCGCACGTCTTCCTTCCAGTTGATGGCGGCCGAGTGGATGCGGGCTGAACTTAGAAAAGCACGCGCGGCCTCGACCGCCGGCGCATAGCGCGAGTGCCAGCTGGCGAACAGCGAGACGCCGTTCTGCGCGGCCAATGTCTTGAGGTCCTCGACCTCGCTGACCGTGGCGCCAGGCGGCTTCTCCAGGAAGACATGCTTCTTGGCCATCAGCGCGGTGCGCGCCGCATCGTAGCGGAACTGCGGCGGCATGCAGAGCGACACGGCCTCGAGCTCGGGCACCGCGTCGAGCATGGCTTCGATATCAGGGAAATTCGGGATGTCATCCACCTTGCCGTGACGGCTGGCAGCCGCGATGAGGCGATAGTCCTGGTCTTTCGCCAGGGCCGGCAGATGCTGGTCGCGGACGATCTTGCCGACGCCGACGATGCCTATCTTGATGGGCTGGGACACGGCCGCTCCGTCTGTTTGATGATGGTGATGGTTTCTTACCAGAACACTTGCCCCGGGCAAGCCGAAGCCGAGAAGCCTAGCTCGGCCTTCCTTGAGGCGGCAGTGCACATTTTGTCGGCTGGGAAGGCCTCGGTCGCCGATTCGTCTCGGCAGTCGATTCGAAAGCTGGACCGGGTTCGGGTTCAGATCGGCACGTCGAAGGTGACGATCGACACTTCGCCTTCGAGCGCGCCCTGGAAGGCTGAGATATGCGGCTCTTCGTCGGGGATGCCGTCCATGTCGCCGATCTGGTCGAGCTCGGCCTCGGCGTACCCTTCGGCGGCAAGCGATTCGAGTGCCCGGCGCACCGCCGAATCGTCGTCGGGCGCGACCAGCATGACGTGGACGCCTTCCGGTTTGCCGCCTTTTTTCTTCCACACCCGGCCGGTGATGATGGTGACCGGGCGTTCTTCATTGTCGTTCACG
>NZ_RZTB01000122.1:0-9823 GCF_003997735.1 Mesorhizobium sp. M7A.F.Ca.MR.148.00.0.0
TGGCGCCCCCCTCTGTCCTGCCGGACATCTCCCCCTCAAGGGGGGAGATTGGCAGCCTCGCCGACAGCTCTTCGCTAACAGCCTCAAGGATTGGCGAAGCCGAAGACAACAGCGCAATCTCCCCCCTAGAGGGGGAGATGTCCGGCAGGACAGAGGGGGGCGCGAAGGAACTCAACCTGTCAATCCTCCGGCGTCGTCTCGGGATAGCATCATTTGCGGGAATTGATGCTCGCTCGTCAATCGTTATCTATTCTCCGCACAACGGTTGCGTTCTCCGTCGCGTTGCCATCCGCCGGCCAAAGGCGGACAATGCAGCATCACAAACAAGGGAGAGAAATCATGATCGACTATGGTCATTTCATTGGCGGCAAGCATGTCGCCGGGACCAGCGGCCGCAAGCAGGATGTCATGCAGCCGATGGACGGCTCCGTGCGCGGCACGGTGGCGTTGGCCTCGCAGGCGGAACTGCGCGCGGCGGTCGAGAATGCCAAGGCAGCGCAGCCGAAATGGGCCGCGACCAACCCGCAGCGCCGCGTACGCGTGCTGATGAAGTTTCTCGAACTGGTCGCGCGCGACTATGACGAACTGGCCGACATCCTGGCGCGCGAGCACGGCAAGACGATCGCCGACGCCAAGGGCGACATCCAGCGCGGCCTCGAAGTGGTCGAGGTCTGCATCGGCGCACCGCACATGATGAAGGGCGAATTCACCGACGGCGCCGGCCCCGGCATCGACGTCTATTCGATGCGCCAGCCGCTCGGCGTGGTCGCCGGCATCACGCCGTTCAACTTCCCGGCGATGATCCCGCTGTGGAAGATCGCGCCGGCCATCGCCTGCGGCAACGCCTTCATCCTGAAACCGTCGGAACGCGATCCGGGCGTGCCGATGCGCATCGCCGAACTGTTCCTCGAAGCCGGTCTGCCGGCGGGCATCCTCAATGTCGTCAATGGCGACAAGGACGTGGTCGACGCCATCCTCGACGATCCCGACATCAAGGCCATCGGCTTTGTCGGCTCGACGCCGATCGCCCACTACATCTATTCGCGCGGCACGGCCGCCGGCAAACGCGTGCAGTGCTTCGGCGGTGCCAAGAACCACATGATCATCATGCCTGATGCCGACATGGACCAGACCGTCGATGCGCTGATCGGCGCCGGCTACGGCTCGGCCGGCGAGCGCTGCATGGCGATCTCGGTCGCCGTCCCGGTCGGCAACGATACCGCCAACCGGCTGATGGAAAAGCTGATCCCGCGCGTCGAGAGCCTGAAGGTCGGTCCTTCGACGGACTCTTCCGCCGATTTCGGCCCGCTGGTGACGGCGCAGGCGTTGGAACGGGTCAAGGGCTACGTGGATACCGGCGTCAAGGAAGGCGCCAAGCTGGTCGTCGACGGCCGCGGCTTCTCCATGCAGGGCTATGAAGACGGCTACTATATGGGTGGCTGCCTGTTCGACAACGTCACCGCGGACATGCGTATCTACAAGGAAGAGATCTTTGGGCCGGTGCTCTCTGTTGTGCGCGCCCCGACCTATGAGAGCGCGATCAAGCTCGCCAACGATCACGAGATGGGCAATGGCGTCGCCATCTTCACCCGTGACGGCGATGCCGCGCGCGACTTTGCAAGCCGTGTCCAGGTCGGCATGGTCGGCATCAACGTGCCGATCCCGGTGCCGATCGCCTATTACACGTTCGGCGGCTGGAAGGCATCTTCGTTCGGCGATCTCAACCAGCACGGCCCGGACGCGTTCCGCTTCTACACCAAGACCAAGACGGTGACCTCGCGCTGGCCGTCCGGCATCAAGGATGGTGCCGAATTCGTCATCCCGACGATGAACTGACCGGACGACAAATTGATTTGGATTAAGGCCCGGGCGCTCGTGCCCGACGTTTTTTTGCAATCCGGTGGCGCCTATCCGCTTGAACGCTAATGTGATGGAACCAAGTAGGTTCTGCCGTCTTGGTCTGCAGTCCTGCCGCAAGGAGGTACGGCAGATCAAGCAACGGCGCTGGCGACAGCTTCGGGGACATCGTCTGGCGCAAGGAGGTGTCAGATGTCCCGTCTTGTGGCAACGCTATTTTTCGCGGCAATTTTTGCGTGTCCCGCTGTCCCGGCGCTGGCGGAGCAATGCGCGGCCCGTGCGGATATGATCAAAGCGCTCGGGGAAAAATTCCACGAAAGCGAGGCGGCGCGCGGCTTGGTCAACCCGAGCCTGATTCTTGAGATATTCGTCTCCGACCGGGGCACCTGGACAATTCTTGCCACCGACACGCGTGGTCAGAGTTGCGTCATCACGGCGGGCGAAGGCTGGGACGGTTCGTTGATGGCGGCGGCTGCCTTGCCAGGGACTTGACCCGAGCTTCGAGGAAGCGCCGGCGACGAAAGCGCACCGGGGTATGAAGGACGTTCAGCGCGTGGCGGCCGTCTCGGCGTGGCCGCGCAGCAGCGCCATCAGGCGTTTGGCATCCTTGGCCGCGGCCTCCTCGTCGCCGGCAAGGATCGAGCGGATCAGCGCGACATGGTGCTCGGCGGATTCGGCAAGACCGGTCTCGGCCTTGTAGCGGAACCAGAAGCGGCGGCTGTGGGTCTGCAAGGGGGCGGCCAGACGGGCGGCGAAGGGATTGTCGGCAGCCAGCGCGAGCGCTTCGTCGAGAGCCTTGTCAGCCTGGATGAAGGCAAGCACATTACCCGAGATCACCGCCTTCTGCATGGCAAGCGCTGCTTCGTGAAACAGGTCGGCGGCTTCGCGGGTGACGAAGCGGGCGGCCGAGCGGGCCAGCACCACCTCGACGCCGCGACGTGCATCGAGGACGCGCAACCAGTCGCCGGGATGGAGCGGGGCGATGGCGATGCCGGCGCGTGGCCTGACGTCGAGCAGCCCTTCCCATGCCAGCCGCTGGATCGCCTCGCGCACCGGTGTCCTGCCAAGCCCGAGCCTGTCGATCAGAGCGCCCTCGGTGACGAAGCTTGCCGGGGCCAGTTCGAGCGTGACGATCATGTGCTCGAGCACATGGTAGGCCCTGGTCGCCGCCGGCTCTGCCGGGATGCTTGCTGCCATGGATATCAAATGCGCTCTCCTGATATATCTTGAATATATCATAACGGAATCCGCATTGACAGCGGGTTTGTTAATAGATATACCACTGATATATCAGATTGGAGAGATGATCATGTGGACCGGAGTTTTTCCTGCCGTCACGACCAAATTCACCGCGGACGATCGTCTCGATCATGCCGAGATGGAGCGCTGCTTTACCCTGCAGATGGAGGCCGGCTGCGACGGCATCATCGTCTGCGGATCGCTCGGCGAGGGGCCGATGCTGTCGCCCGACGAGAAGATAGAGGTGCTGAAGACCGCACAGAAGGTCGCCGGCAAGAAGCCGGTGCTGCTGACCGTCAACGAGGCCGGCACACGCGAGGCGGCCAGCATCGCCAAGCGCGCGAGCCGGGAAGGCGCCAGTGGCCTCATGGTCGTGCCGAGCCCGATCTACCACACCAATGCGGAAGAGACGGTCGCGGCGCTGCGCGCGGTCGCCGAGGCGGGCGACCTGCCGGTCATGATCTACTCCAACCGGCTTGCCTACCGCGTCGACGTCAGCGTCGACCAGATGGAGGAGCTGGCGTCGGACAAGCGCTTTGTCGCGATCAAGGAATCCTCCGACGACATCCGTCGTTCGACCGAGATCATCAATCGCCTGGGCACTCGCTACGACCTGTTCACCGGCGTCGACAATCTGGCCTTCGAGGCGCTGTCGGTCGGCGCCATCGGCTGGGTGGCGGGACTGGTCACAGCCTTCCCGCGCGAGACAGTCGCCATCTTCCAGCTGATGAAGCAGGGCCGCCGCGAGGAGGCGCTCGCCATCTACCGCTGGTTCCGGCCGCTGCTCGATCTCGATGTCTCGACCTATCTGGTCCAAAACATCAAGCTTGCCGAAGTGTTCGCGATCAACACAAATGACCGCGTTCGCATGCCGCGCCAGCCGCTGTCGGGCGAGCGCCGCAAGGCTGTCGAGAAGATCGTCAAGGATGCGCTCGCCGTGCGGCCGAAGCTGCCGCAGTTCTGAGCTGGTATGAAGCGAGCGGGGCGGAGACTGGGACATGCATGCAGGGGGTGATGTACAACGATGAATAGCGATGTTCCAATCGACATCGCCATCATCGGTGGCGGCATCGTCGGCATCTGTGCCGCTGCGTCTCTCGCCGAGGCCGGACGCAGGGTCACCGTCTTCGACCGCACCGGCATTTGCGAGGAGACGAGCTCCGGCAACGCCGCCGCCTTTGCCTTTTCCGATGTGCTGCCTCTGGCCCACAAGGGCATGATCCGGCAGCTCCCGAAATGGCTGGCCGATCCGCTTGGCCCGCTCAGCATTCCGCCCGTCTATCTGCCGAAGCTTCTGCCCTGGCTGATCCGCTTCTGGCGCGCCGGTGCGCCGGGAAAATACGAGGCGAGCCTTGCTGCTCAGGCGGGCATGATGAAGCTCGCCGAGGCGGAGTGGATGGGCCTGCTCGATCGCTCCGGCACGCGGTCGATGTTGCGCGAGGATGGCTCCCTCGAGCTCTATGAAAGCGAAGCCGAGTTCCAGGCCGGGCTGCGCGGCTGGGCGGCGCGTGAGCGTTTCGGCATCGGTTTCCGCCATGTCGAGGGCGAGGAACTGGCCGCCTTGCAGCCGGGGCTGTCGCCGCGCTTCATCAAAGGCACGTTCGTGCCGGGATGGAAGACGGTCGCCGACCCGAAACTGCTGGGCAAGGCGGTGTGGGCCTACGCACAAAGCAAGGGTGCCCGCTTTGAGATGGCTCGGATCGGCCAAGTCGCGGCGGATCAGGATGGTGCGACGCTGACATTGGCAGACGGCACGACCAGACAGGCGCGACACCTCGTCGTCGCAGCAGGCGCATGGTCGCATCTGCTGGCGAAGCAACTCGGCGATCGCATTCCGCTGGAGACCGAGCGCGGCTACAACACTACGTTGCCGACGAGTGCCTTCGACGTGAAGCGGATGCTGATCTTCTCCGGCCATGGCTTCGTCGTCACGCCGCTCGCAACGGGCCTGCGTGTCGGTGGCGCCGTCGAACTCGGCGGCATCGAGCGGCGGCCCAATTATGCCAGGTCTAAGGCGCTGCTGCAGAAGGCGCAGAAATTCCTGCCGGGGCTCGATCCCTCGGGCGGGCGCGAATGGATGGGGTTCCGCCCCTCGCTGCCGGATTCAGTGCCAGTCATCGGCGGCGCGCCTGGAAAGCGGTCGGTGGTCTATGCCTTCGGCCATGGCCATCTCGGCCTGACCCAGGCGGCGGCCACCGGACGGTTGATCAGGGATCTTGTCCTGGGGCAGACTCCACCGATCGATCTGGCCCCCTTCAGTCCGCAACGATTTTGATTTTTTCGTGGTTTTGATTTTCGAGGAGCGTCATGGCCAAGAAATCCTTCTTCTGCATAGACGGCCACACCTGCGGCAATCCGGTGCGGCTGGTCGCTGGCGGCGGCCCGCTGCTGCAGGGCGCGACGATGATGGAGCGGCGTGCGCATTTTCTGGCCGAGTATGACTGGATCCGCACCGGCCTGATGTTCGAGCCGCGCGGCCACGACGTGATGTCCGGTTCGATCCTCTATCCGCCGACGCGCGAGGATTGCGACATCGCCATCCTGTTCATCGAAACCTCCGGCTGCCTGCCGATGTGCGGCCATGGCACCATCGGCACGGTGACGATGGCGATCGAGCACGGTCTGATCAAGCCGAAGACGCCGGGCGTGCTTCGGCTCGACACGCCGGCCGGACTTGTCATCGCTGAATACAAACAGGTCGGCGACTATGTCGAGGAGGTGCGCATCACCAATGTGCCGTCCTTCCTCCATGCCGAGGGGCTGACAATCGAATGCCCTGGGCTCGGCGAAATCACCGTCGACGTCGCCTATGGCGGCAACTTCTACGCCATCGTCGAACCACAGAACAACTATCGCGACATGGCCGATTATTCGGCGGGCGACTTCATCGCCTGGAGCCCGGTGGTGCGCCAGCGGCTCAACGAGAAATATTCCTTCGTCCATCCTGAGAACCCGGGCATCAACCGGCTGTCGCACATGCTGTGGACCGGTGCTCCGACGGTGGATGGGGCGGATGCCCGCAATGCCGTGTTCTACGGCGACAAGGCGATCGACCGCTCGCCCTGCGGCACCGGCACCTCGGCGCGCATGGCGCAGCTTCATGCCAAGGGCAAACTCAAGGCCGGCGACAGCTTCGTCCATGAATCGATCATCGGTTCGCTGTTCAAGGGCAAGGTCGAAAAGGATGTCACCGTCGCCGGCAAGCCGGCCATCATTCCCTCTATCGGCGGCTGGGCGCGGATGACCGGGCTGAACACCATCTTCATCGACGACCGCGACCCGTTCGCGCACGGATTTGTTGTCAAGTGATGGGAATCCTGACCTTGCGGAAAGCGACGGCTTGAAAAACGGATCGTGCCAAAAACGCAAGGATTCCTTTCATCACCTAATTTTGACGGCGATTTCTTCGAAACGGAGCGCATGATGCAGTCGAATCGTCAAAGACATTGCGTTATGCCAATGGTAGGGTCCGCGATAGTCCAGGGGCCGGATGATGGAAAACGGGCAATCGGACAGCGTGCTTCGAAAACACGCATGACGATTGAAAAATGACGTTGCAATCCGGGCTCGAAACTTTACGACTAGGGGAAATACGAAAAGGAATGCGTCTGCATGGGCGACATTCCAGGGGAGCCATGTACACATGCAGTACTTTGTCCAGCAGCTTATCAACGGGCTGACGCTGGGATCGATCTATGGGCTGATCGCGATCGGCTATACGATGGTCTACGGCATCATCGGCATGATCAATTTCGCCCATGGCGACATCTTCATGGTGGGGGCCTTCACAGCACTGATCGTCTTCCTCGCCCTTGGCGCGCTGTTCTATTCCGTGCCGGTTGTGCTGGCGCTGCTGATCATGATGATCGTGGCGATGCTGCTCACCAGCCTCTACAACTGGACAATCGAAAAAGTCGCCTACCGGCCGCTGCGCGGTTCGTTCCGACTGGCCCCGCTGATCACCGCCATCGGCATGTCGATCGCGCTGTCGAACTTCGTCCAGGTGACGCAGGGTCCCCGCAACAAGCCGATCCCGCCGATGGTCAGCCAGGTTTACAACATCAACGGCATCAGCGTGTCGCTGAAGCAGATCATCATCGTCGTCGTCACGGCGCTGCTGCTGGCGCTGTTCTGGTATCTGGTCAACAAGACCTCGCTCGGGCGAGCGCAACGGGCCTGTGAGCAGGACCGCAAGATGGCGGCGCTGCTCGGCATCGATGTCGACCGCACGATCTCGATCACCTTCATCATGGGTGCGGCCCTTGCCGCGGTGGCCGGCACTTTGTTCCTGATGTATTACGGCGTCATTGCCTTCTCTGATGGCTTTACGCCGGGCGTGAAAGCCTTCACGGCGGCGGTGCTGGGCGGCATCGGTTCGCTGCCGGGCGCGGTGGTCGGGGGGCTGATGATCGGCTTCATCGAGAGCATGTGGTCGGCATATTTCTCGATCGACTACAAGGACGTCGCGGCGTTCTCGATCCTGGCCATCGTTCTGATCTTCCTGCCTTCCGGCATATTGGGCCGGCCAGAAGTCGAAAAGGTCTGAGACCATGGCCGTCACCGTATCTCCGGAGCGCGACACCGTCGCCACGCCTATGCAGCGCGCGTTGCGCGAGTCACTTTATGCCGCTGCCATATCGTTTGGCCTGTTCGTGCTGTTCATCGGCCTGAAGACCGGCCAGAACATTTCTAACGAACTGGTCCTGACGACGCGCTGGGGCCTGCTTGCCGCCGTGGTGATCGCCACGGCCATCGGGCGCTTCCTCTATGTCGCTTATGGCCAGCCCTTCCTGGCCAACCAGAAGATCACCGACGTCGCCACCGGTCTGCTGCCGGCCAGCGTGGCGTCACGCTTCTTCCAATTGCCGGCCTTCATCGTGGCCTTGGTAGCGGCGGTGGTGTTGTTTGCGGTCAACAGTTCTCTCGTCGGATGGGTGGGAGCGGAGCCGGCGGGCTATCTGCAATTCCTGCGCGCCCTGGCGGTCATCTATGTGCTGGCCTGCGTGATTTATTATTTCCGGGGCTTCATCCATGCCAACTTCACCAAACTCGGCATTGCCGCGCTGATCCTCTATCCGATCCTGGTGGTGGCGATCCTGTCGCTGATGTCCTGGTCGTTCGTCGGCGGGCTGCAAGGCTCGCTGAAATGGGTCGACAATTTCGGCATCCAGATCCTGATCTATGTGATGCTGGCCTGGGGCCTGAACATCGTCGTCGGCCTCGCCGGCCTGCTCGACCTCGGTTATGTCGCCTTCTACGCGGTCGGCGCCTATGCCTATGCGCTGCTCGGCACGCAGTACGGCCTGTCGTTCTGGATCCTTTTGCCGGCCGCCGGCGCCATGGCCGCCTTCTGGGGCGTGCTGCTCGGCTTCCCGGTGCTGCGCCTGCGCGGCGACTATCTGGCGATCGTCACCTTGGCTTTCGGTGAGATCATCCGCCTGGTGCTGATCAACTGGCGCGAGGTCACCAACGGTTCGGCCGGTATTTCCGGCATCCCGAAGGTCACCTTCTTCGGCCTGATGACCTTCAACGTGTCGGACCCCAATTATATCGCCAAGGTGCTGCATCTGGCGACATCGAGCGCCTACTACAAGATCTTCCTCTATTACCTGATCCTGGCGCTGGCGCTGCTGACAGCCTTCGTCACCATCCGGCTGCGGCGCATGCCGGTCGGCCGTGCCTGGGAAGCGTTGCGGGAGGACGAGATCGCCTGCCGCTCGCTCGGTATCAACACCACCACCACGAAGCTCACAGCCTTCGCCACGGGTGCGATGTTCGGCGGCTTCGCCGGCGCGTTCTTCGCCGCACGGCAGGGCTTCGTCAGCCCGGAATCCTTCGTCTTCCTGGAATCGGCCATCATCCTGGCCATCGTCGTTCTCGGCGGCATGGGTTCGCTGGTCGGCATCGCGGTCGCCGCAATGGTGATGATCGGCGGCACCGAGGCATTGCGCGAACTCGACTTCCTCAAGCAGGTCTTCGGGCCGGACTTCACACCGGAACTCTACCGCATGCTTCTGTTCGGCATGGCCATGGTTATCGTCATGCTGTGGAAGCCGCGCGGCTTCGTCGGCAGTCGTGAACCAACCGCCTTCCTGAAGGAGCGAAAGGCTGTCTCAAGCTCCTTCACCAAGGAAGGACACGGCTGATGAATGCGAACCCTGTTCAGAAGGCCAATTCCGGCGCGAACGACGCTATCCTGCAGGTGGATCATCTGTCGATGAAGTTCGGTGGCCTGGTGGCCATCGGCGATCTGTCTTTCGCCGCCAAGCGCGGCGAGATCACCGCGCTGATCGGCCCCAACGGCGCCGGCAAGACCACGGTGTTCAACTGCATCACCGGCTTTTACAAGCCGTCGGAAGGCATGATCACGCTCAACCGGAACGATGGTTCGACCTTCCTGCTCGAGCGGCTGCCCAACCATGAAATCCCGGCGCGCGCCAAGGTGGCGCGCACCTTCCAGAACATTCGGCTGTTCTCCGGCATGACCCTGCTGGAGAACCTTCTGGTCGCCCAGCACAACAAACTGATGAAGGCATCGGGCTACACGGTCCTCGGCCTTTTCGGCTTCAGCGGCTATCGCAAGGCCTCGGCCGAATCGGTGGAACTCGCCAAGCATTGGCTGGAAAAGGCCGATCTTGTCGACCGTGCCGACGACCCGGCCGGCGACCTGCCCTATGGCGCGCAGCGCCGCCTCGAGATCGCTCGCGCCATGTGCACGGGACCCGAG
>NZ_RZTB01000122.1:9969-16974 GCF_003997735.1 Mesorhizobium sp. M7A.F.Ca.MR.148.00.0.0
CCATGTCGTGGTGCTGGAGTACGGCCGCAAGATCTCCGACGGCAGTCCGCAATCGGTGCGCACGGATCCGCGCGTCATCGCCGCCTATCTCGGCGTCGACGACGAGGAAGTCGAGGCGGTTCTTACCGAAGTCGGCGACGAAGATGTGATCGAACAGCTCGATACCGGGCCGGATTACGCACATGGTCCGGGGACATCGTCGTCCTATCTCGCCGGGCCGGTGACCGACACGGTGGGCCACAGTTCAGGTGAGCGGGTTACGGTCGCCAAGGGCGCATCAAAGGCGGGTCAAGTCGACGCAAGAGCCAATGCCGCGCCCAGAAAGCCGTCCGAGCGGGTGAGGGCCAAGCCGGCCGCGAAACCTCCCACAGCCAAGCCGCGCGGAGGGCGTAAATGATGGCCGCGACAACGCTGCTCGATATCAAGGGCGTGCAGACCTATTACGGCAACATCCGGGCGCTGAACGGCGTCGATGTCACTGTGAAGGAAGGTGAGATCGTGGCGCTGATCGGTGCCAACGGCGCCGGCAAGTCGACGCTGATGATGACTATTTTCGGCGCGCCGCGCGCTCGCGCCGGCACCATCACCTTTGCCGGCACCGACATCACCCAGATGCCGACGCACGAGATCGCGCGCATGCGCATTGCCCAGTCGCCCGAGGGCCGGCGGATCTTTCCGCGCATGACGGTGATGGAAAACCTGCAGATGGGCGCCAGCCTCGACAACCTCAAGCACTATGACGAGGACGTCGAGAAGGTGTTCACGCTGTTCCCGCGGTTGAAAGAGCGCATCACCCAGCGCGGCGGCACGCTGTCGGGCGGTGAGCAGCAGATGCTGTCGATCGGACGCGCGCTGATGGCACGGCCGAAGCTGCTTTTGCTCGACGAGCCGTCGCTGGGTCTCGCGCCACTGATCGTCAAGCAGATCTTCGACGCCATCCGCGAACTGAACCGCACCCAGGGGCTGACCGTGTTCCTGGTCGAGCAGAACGCCTTCGGCGCGCTCAAGCTCGCCACGCGCGGCTACGTCATGGTCAACGGCAATGTGACGATGAGCGGCACCGGCAAGGAGCTGCTCGCCAATCCGGAAGTGCGCGCCGCCTATCTCGAAGGCGGACACCACTGAGTTCGGAGCGGAATGCGTGCATCCGCCATTCCGCTCCAAATTGTTTGTTTGTCGCATGATCTTTGTCCGGAAAGTCCGCAACTTTTCGGGTCATGCTAAGGAGACTTCACCATGCAGGGCATTCTTTACGAGGAACCCTCGATCTGGCAGTTCTTCTTCGTCACCTGTCTGCTCGGCGGCTGGGCGGCGTGGATGACGGGCAAGGCCAGTGCTCAGACGTGGCGCAGCTTCATCCAGCTGTTCGCCTATATGCTGGGCCTCGGCATCGCGATCCGCTTCATCCATCACGCGCTGTTCGGCGGCACCATGTTCTCGCTGCATTATTATGTCGTCGACACCATCGTGCTGATGATCCTCGGCTTCGTCGGCTACCAATACACGCGCACCAACCAGATGGTGACACAGTATAATTGGCTCTACGAAAGAGCTTCACTCTTGAGCTGGAAACCGAAAGGTTGACGTTCATCATTAACGCCGCCTCGGAATTGAATCGGCGTGACAAGTGCCTGAAAATCGGCAAACTATGCTTTCTGCGATAAGGGTGGGCATCGCATGAAAGCTTCATCCACGCCCACTCCGTAAATGGGAGCGTTTAAATGAAAAAGTCACTTTTGTCCGCCGTAGCCCTGACCGCGCTTGTCGCGTTCGGCGGCAACGCGTGGGCCGATGTAATGTTCGGCGTTGCCGGCCCGATCACCGGTCCGAATGCCGCCTTCGGCGCACAGCTTCAGAAGGGTGCGGAAGCGGCTGTCGCCGACATCAATGCCAAGGGCGGCATCAACGGCGAGCAGATCAAGCTCGAAGTCGGCGACGATGTCTCCGATCCGAAGCAGGGCATCTCGGTTGCCAACAAGTTCGTCGGCGACGGCGTCAAGTTCGTGGTCGGCCACTTCAACTCGGGCGTCTCGATCCCGGCGTCGGAAGTCTATGCGGAAAACAACATCGTCGAGATCACCCCGGCTGCCACCAACCCGCAGCTCACTGAGCGCGGCTTGTGGAACGTGTTCCGCACCTGCGGGCGCGATGACCAGCAGGGTAGCATCGCCGGCGCTTATCTCGCCGCAAACTTCAAGGACGCCAAGATCGCCGTCGTGCACGACAAGACCACCTACGGCCAGGGCCTTGCCGACGAAACCAAGAAGGCGATGAACGCCGCCGGCGTGACGGAAGTCATGTACGAAGGCATCAATGTCGGCGACAAGGACTTCTCGGCGCTGATCGCCAAGATGAAGGAAGCCGGCGTTTCCATCATCTATTGGGGCGGCCTGCATACCGAAGCCGGCCTGATCATCCGCCAGGCGGCCGACCAGGGCCTCAAGGCGACGCTGATTTCCGGCGACGGCATCGTGTCGAACGAGCTGGCTTCGATCGCGGGCGACGCGGTTGCGGGGACGCTCAACACGTTCGGCCCGGATCCGCGCCTGATCCCTGCCAACAAGGAACTCGTCGAGAAGTTCCGTGCGCAGGGTTTCGAGCCGGAAGCCTATACGCTCTACGCCTACGCTGCCGTGCAGGCGCTTGCCGAAGCAGCGACCGTTGCCAAGTCGAACGACCCGCAGGCAGTTGCCAAGGCGCTGCATGAAAACGGCCCGTTCAAGACCGTGCTCGGCGACCTGTCCTATGACGCCAAGGGCGACCCGACGCTGCCCGGCTACGTCATGTACGAATGGAAGAAGGGCGACGACGGCAAGTACACCTACATCCAGAAGATGTAAGCGTCAGTCTCCAGACCGTTCACGGATGCCCGGCGCCTCGCGCCGGGCATTTTCTTTTGCCATCACGTTCAGGGGGCGGCCGACAGAGCCGGGTCCTTAGCCGGTGAATGATCGTGCGCTAGCTGCAAAGCCGGCGCTTTTCTTGCTGTTCGGATGAATGCGAAGGGCTTCTGGCGCAATGATTCCATTTCAATCGGTTTAAGCGCACGTCAATTTCGTTTGCACTGCAGCATTTTCACGCTAATCATTGCGCCGATTTCTCTTCCTTCCGTTGCTGGAGCCCAGTCCTTGGCCATCACGAAGATCCTCGTCGCCAACCGGTCCGAAATCGCCATTCGCGTTTTTCGCGCGGCCAACGAACTCGGCCTCAAAACCGTGGCGATCTGGGCCGAGGAAGACAAATACTCCCTGCATCGCTTCAAGGCCGACGAGAGCTACCAGGTTGGACGCGGGCCGCATCTGACCCGGGACATGGGGCCGATCGAAAGCTATCTGTCGATCGAGGAGGTGATCCGCGTCGCCAGGCTGTCGGGTGCCGATGCCATTCATCCCGGCTATGGCCTCTTGTCGGAAAGTCCCGAATTCGCCGATGCCTGTGCCGAGGCCGGCATCACCTTCATCGGCCCGAAGCCGGACACAATGCGGCGACTCGGCAACAAGGTCGCGGCGCGCAATCTCGCCATCGAGGTCGGGGTGCCGGTGATCCCCGCCACCGATCCGTTGCCGGATGACATGGAGGCGGTCAAGAAACTGGCCAAGGAAATCGGCTATCCGGTGATGCTGAAGGCGTCATGGGGCGGCGGCGGCCGCGGCATGCGCGCCATCCGCGCCGAAGCCGACCTTGCCCGTGAAGTCACCGAAGGCAAGCGCGAGGCGAAAGCCGCCTTCGGCAAGGACGAGGTCTATCTTGAAAAGCTGATCGAACGTGCTCGCCACGTCGAGGTGCAGGTGCTGGGCGACACCCATGGCAATGCCGTGCACCTGTTCGAGCGCGACTGTTCGATCCAGCGCCGCAACCAGAAGGTCGTCGAGCGGGCGCCGGCGCCCTATCTCGAAATGTCGCAGCGCGAGGAGCTTTGCGGCCATGCGCTGAAGATCGCCCGCGAGACCAGTTACATCGGCGCCGGCACGGTCGAGTTCCTGCAGGATGCCGACACCGGCAAATTCTATTTCATCGAGGTCAATCCGCGCATCCAGGTCGAGCACACCGTCACCGAGCAGGTGACCGGCATCGATATCGTCAAGGCGCAGATCCACATCCTTGACGGCTTTGCCATCGGCACACCGGAATCAGGCGTGCCGGCGCAGAAGGACATAAGGCTGAACGGCCACGCGCTGCAGTGCCGCATCACCACCGAAGATCCCGAGCACAATTTCATCCCCGATTACGGCCGCATCACCGCCTATCGCGGCGCAACAGGCTTCGGCATCCGCCTCGATGGCGGCACTGCCTATTCGGGCGCTGTCATCACCCGCTTCTACGATCCGCTGCTGGAGAAGGTGACGGCGTGGGCGCCGACGCCGGCCGAGACCATCGCCCGCATGAACCGGGCGCTGCGCGAGTTCCGCATCCGCGGCGTCGCCACCAATTTGACCTTCCTCGAAGCGATCATCAACCATCCGAGCTTCGCCGACAATTCCTACACGACCAAGTTCATCGACACGACGCCGGAACTGTTCCAGCAGGTCAAGCGCCAGGACCGCGCCACCAAGCTCATCAACTATCTCGCCGACGTCAGCGTCAACGGCCATCCCGAGACGCGCGGCCGGCCGCAGCCGAAGGCCGATGCGGCCGCACCCGTGGTGCCTTACCTCAACGGCAATGTGCCCGGCGGCAGCAAGCAGAAGCTGGATGTGCTCGGGCCGGAGAAGTTCGCCGCCTGGATGCGCGATCAGAGGCAAGTGCTGGTCACCGACACGACGATGCGCGATGGCCACCAGTCGTTGCTCGCCACCCGTGTGCGAACGCATGACATTGCCGGCATCGCCGGTACCTATGCGCGCGCCTTGCCGCAGCTTCTATCGCTGGAATGCTGGGGTGGCGCCACCTTCGACGTCGCCATGCGCTTCCTCACCGAGGATCCGTGGGAGCGGCTGTCGCTGGTGCGCGAGGCGGCGCCCAATCTGCTGTTGCAGATGCTGCTGCGCGGCGCCAATGGCGTCGGCTACACCAACTATCCCGACAATGTCGTGCAGCATTTCGTCAAGCAGGCAGCAAGCGGTGGCATCGACCTGTTCCGGGTCTTCGATTGCCTGAACTGGGTCGACAACATGCGCGTCGCCATGGATGCGGTCGGCGCCGAGGGTAAGCTGATCGAAGCGGCGATCTGCTATACCGGCGACATCCTCGATCCGGCGCGGGCGAAATACGACCTAAAATACTATGTCGGCCTGGCCAGGGAATTGCAGGCGGCCGGCGCCCACATCATTGCCGTCAAGGACATGGCCGGACTGTTGAAGCCGGCGGCGGCACGCGTGCTGTTCAAGGAGCTGCGCGAGGCGACCGACCTGCCGATCCATTTCCACACCCACGACACGTCGGGCCTGTCGGCGGCGACGGTGCTGGCGGCGGTGGAAAGCGGCGTCGACGCCATAGACGCGGCGATGGATGCTTTCTCCGGCAACACCTCGCAGCCATGCCTTGGCTCGCTCGTCGAGGCGCTGAAGGGCACCGAACGCGACCCCGGTCTCGACCCGCAATGGATCAGGAAAATCTCGTTCTACTGGGAAGCGGTGCGCAACCAGTACGCCGCCTTTGAAAGCGACCTCAAGGGGCCGGCCTCGGAAGTCTATCTGCACGAGATGCCGGGCGGGCAGTTCACCAATCTGAAGGAACAGGCGCGCTCGCTCGGACTGGAGACGCGCTGGCACGAGGTGGCGCAGACCTATCACGACGTCAATCTGATGTTCGGCGACATCGTCAAGGTGACGCCGTCGTCCAAGGTCGTCGGCGACATGGCATTGATGATGGTCAGCCAGGACCTGACCGTTGCCGACGTCGAAAACCCGGACAAGGATATCGCCTTTCCGGACTCGGTCGTCTCGATGCTGCGCGGCGATCTTGGCCAGTCGCCAGGCGGGTGGCCGACGGCGCTGCAGAGGAAGGCGCTGAAGGGCGACAAGCCGATCACGGTGCGGCCCGGTTCGCTGCTCAAGCCAGCCGACCTCAAGGCCAACCGCAAGGAAATCGAGGAAAAGCTCGAGCGCAAGCTGTCGGAGTTCGAATTCGCCTCGTGGCTGATGTATCCGAAGGTGTTCACGGATTTCGCCGGCGCGCAGGAAACCTATGGACCGGTCAGCGTCCTGCCGACGCCGACCTATTTCTACGGCATGAAGCCGGAAGACGAGATCTTCGTCGACATCGAGAAGGGCAAGACGCTGGTGGTGCGCTGCCTGGCCATCGGCGATGTCGACGAGAAGGGCATGGTCACCGTGTTCTTCGAGCTCAACGGCCAGCCGCGTCGTGTCAAGGTGCCCGACCGGGCGCATGGCGCGTCCGCCGCCAAAGCCCGCCGCAAGGCCGAACCCGGCAACGAGGCGCATGTCGGCGCACCGATGCCGGGCGTCGTCTCGGCGCTTTCGGTGGCTGCCGGCCAGGCTGTGAAGGCCGGTGACGTGCTGCTTTCCATCGAAGCGATGAAGATGGAGACGGCGCTGCATGCCGAGCGCGACGGCACGGTCGCCGAGGTGCTGGTCAAGGCCGGCGACCAGATCGATGCGAAGGATCTGCTGATCGCTTTCAGCTAATTGATACCTTCCTGGGGATGGCTGTCCGCATCGTGGCGGCAGCGTTAGTCGATCATCGATAACAGCTTGACCCGCCGCCGCCGGTCGGGCATCGAGCCCGCTCAATTCGCCGCTGCATGCATCCCGAGTCGCGGCGCAGAAACGATGTGGAGAAAAATATGGCCGACGATATCACCGATACCAGCCAGACTGTTGCCGCCGGCCAGCTGCGTGCCTTCATCGAGCGCATAGAGCGGCTCGAGGAGGAGAAGAAAACCATTTCCGACGATATCAAGGAAGTGTTCGCCGAGGCCAAGGGCACCGGCTTCGACACCAAGGCGATGCGCACGATCATCCGGCTGCGCAAGAAGGACCAGGCCGAGCGTCAGGAAGAGGAAACCATCCTCGATCTGTACAAGGCCGCACTCGGCATGGTGTA
>NZ_RZTB01000123.1:0-16629 GCF_003997735.1 Mesorhizobium sp. M7A.F.Ca.MR.148.00.0.0
ATCGGCACGGCGGGTAGTGGTACGATGCCTGTGTGGTGGATTTGATCCGCCAAGGCCGGCGCCTCTCAGGCCCAACCCATTCCCCCCGCCCACTGGGAGCGTCGGCCACCCCTTCCATGAAAGAGCCCTTTGAGTGGTTGCCTTGTCCGGCAGCGTCGCGATTGTGGCCCTGCTCAGAACTTGTAGCTCAAATTGATCCCGACCGCATTCAGCTTCACGTTCTGATCGCGATCGTTAAAGGGTTCTGCCACCTCATAGTGCTCGGAGCCGAAATCATAGTAGCGATACTGCGCGCCGACGACGAACTTGTCGGTCAGCGCGTAGTCGACGCCGGCACCCACGGTCCAGCCGACATTCGTGCGCGTGCTGGCGAACGCCGGACCCGCGACTTGCGATGTTTCGATGCCGGCAAAGGCGACGCCGCCAATGCCGTAGACCAGCAGGCGATCCATGGCGTAGCCGGCCTTGGCGTTGACCGACCCGAACCATTTGATGTCGGTGCCGAATGGGCTTCCCAAGGCCGATACCGTCGTGCCGCCGACCGAGGAATAGTTGAGTTCCGCCTCGGCGCCGAGCACCGCCTGGTCGAACTGCCACAGGCCGGCGACATGGCCGCCGACAAAACCGCCGTCAATGTCGGGCGAGATGGAAAACGGCGCGCCTTCTGTCACCGATATATCGGATTGGCCCCAGCCATAGCCGGCCTGCAGACCAGCGTAGTAGCCCGTCCAGTCGAAGCCGGGCGCGGTCATCGGCACGTCGACCGTTGGGTCGGCTGCAAAAGCCGGCACGGCCAGAACGGCAAGAAAACCGGCACTTGCGACCATCAGTCGACGCATCGAACTCCCCGAAATGACGGTTCAGAAAGATCCTCGCCAGAAGGATAACCGCATTCGCCGCAATCGCAATCCCCCCTGTCGCCGCACAGAATCCTCTATTTGGCGTCGATGAAGTCCAGCACAGCCTGGCTATATTCATCCGGCGCTTGCAGCATGGCGAAATGACTGGCGTTGGGCAGGATGATCAGCTTCGCGCCCGGGATGGCGGAGGCGATATATTCGGTGTGTTCGCGCTTGATCGCCTCATCGTGGTCGCCGGCAACGATCGCCGTCGGCGTGGTTATCTCAGCAAGCTGTTCCTTGGTCCACGCCGGCTCGCTCTCCCACATATGGCTCATCTGCGCCACGAAGGCGTCATACTGGTCCGGTGTTTTCGACATCTTCTTGTAGTCGCGGCCGGAGCGGTCGATGTAGGCGGCAAAGGTCTTGTTGGTCATCACGCCCGGATCAAGGCCGTCGGTGGTTACGTTGGCGGCTTGCGCGAACAGCCTTGTCAGCCGCTCCGGATGATGCAGCGCGATGTCGATACCGATGATGCCGCCGTCGCTCCAGCCGACAAGCGCGGTCTTGTCGATCTTCAGGTAATCGAGCAGCGCCAGATAGTCCGACGCCATCAAGTCATAGCCATAGGGCTGCTCGGTGCGGGTGGAGCGGCCGTGGCCACGGCTGTCGGCGACGATCACCTTGTGCGTCTTGGAAAGCGTGGCCACCTGGCTGGCCCAGATGTCGGCGTGGCCGAGGCCGCCATGGATGAGCAGCACTGGGTCACCCGCGCCGAAAACGGCGTAGTACATCTGGATGCCGTTCACCGGCGCATATCCGCTCTGATCGGGTTTGGGCATGGCCGCTGGTTCCGGCAAGGTCTGCCAACGTTCCTCGGCGGCGGCAAAAGTGGACGCTGCGAACAAGAACAAGATGACGGCGAACGCTTTCCAAAAACGGGTCATATTTTCCCCCTTGCGGCTCGGTCCACGATCAGCATCGCGCTTAGCCGGATTAGTCAACAAACTCAGCCTGCGCCGGATGTCGGACCCGGGGCCACGAACTCGGGTTAACGTCCCTTCGGAGTCTTCGCCGCATTGGCTGACGGAGCATCAAACGAAAAACCCGCCTGTGCAGAGGGTCACCGGCGCAAATCAGCACCGTAGGCAAATATGTACTATTGCTGAGGTCACGGAGTCAAGAAAAAATTCCTATCGTGAAAAGCTGCCCGGCAAAAAAGCTGTCGACTGGCGGCGCCCGCCGACATTTGCGACACTGGCCGCAACCAAGGAATCGCAAATGACGAACGCCAAGCCCGCAAGGCCCGCAAAACCCAGACCGTGGACCGAGATGGCGACACACCTGGTCGATGTCGCCATGGGGCGCAAACCCGCTGACCTGGTCGTCCGCAACGGCCGTTGGGTGAACGTCCATTCGGGCGAGATCATCGCCGGCACCGACATCGCCATCGCCGGCGGTCGTTTCGCTTATTGCGGGCCGAACGCCAGCCATGCCATCGGCCAGGGCACCAAGGTGGTCGACGCCGGCGGGCGCTATCTGGTGCCCGGCCTCTGCGACGCGCATATGCATGTCGAAAGCGGCATGGTGACGGTGACCGAGTTCTGCCGGGCCGTTATTCCGCACGGCACCACCTCTATGTTCATCGACCCGCACGAGATCGCCAATGTGCTTGGCCTGCCCGGCGTGCGGCTGATGCATGACGAGGCCGTCGCCATGCCCATCAACGTGCATGTGCAGATGCCGTCCTGCGTGCCCTCGGCGCCCGGGCTGGAACATGCAGGCGCCGAGTTGACGGTCGCCGATGTCGCGGAGGCAATGAGCTGGGAAAACATCATCGGTCTTGGCGAAGTGATGAATTTCCCCGGCGTCGCCGCCAACGATCCTGTCATGTCGGGCGAGATCGCCGCGACGGTGAAAGCGGGGAAAACGGTCGGCGGCCACTATGCCTCGCGCGATCTCGGCCTGCCGTTCCATGGCTATGTCGCCGGCGGCCCCGAGGACGATCATGAGGGCACACGCGCCGAGGATGCCATCGCCCGCGTGCGTCAGGGCATGAAGGCGATGCTGCGGCTCGGCTCGGCCTGGTACGACGTTGCCTCGCAGATCAAGGCGGTGACGGAGAGCGGCATCGACCCGCGCAATTTCATCCTGTGCACCGACGACAGCCATTCCGGCACGCTGGTCCAGGAAGGCCATATGGACCGCGTGGTGCGCCACGCCATCCAACAGGGCTTGAAGCCGGTGACGGCGATCCAGATGGCGACGCTCAACACCGCCCAGCATTTCAGACTGGAGCGCGAGATCGGCTCGATCGCGCCGGGCCGGGTGGCCGACCTGCTGATCGTCTCGGATCTCGCCGCAATGACCATCGACGAGGTCTATGCTCGCGGCGTCAGGGTGGCCAAGGGCGGCAAGCTCGAAATCGATATTCCGGCCTATGATTACCCGAAGACGGCGAAGAACACCGTCAAGCTCGGCAAGAAGCTGAAGGGCGACGACTTCGACATCACGGCGCCCAAGGGCGCCAATGAGGTGCGGGTGCGTGTCATCGGCGTTATCGAGAACCAGGCGCCGACGCGCGCGCTGGAGGCCGATCTGCCGGTCGAGGACGGGCTGGTCGCCATGGACCGCCGCAACGACATCTGCCAGATCGCGCTGGTCGAGCGCCACCGGGGCACGGGCGGCGTCACCAACGCCTTCGTTTCCGGCTTCGGCTACATCGGCGACTGCGCCATGGCGTCCAGCGTGGCGCATGACGCCCACCACATCATCTGCGTCGGCACCAACAAGCAGGACATGGCGCTGGCCGTCAATCGCCTGGGCGAAGTCGGCGGCGGCGTCGTGCTGTTCTCCAAGGGCAAGGAACTGGCGCTGGTCGAAATGCCGATCGCCGGGCTGATGTCGGACGAGCGGGCCGAGATCGTCGCGGCCAAGGCAGAGAAGCTCACCGAGGCGATGCGCAAGATGGGCTGTTCGCTGAACAACGCCTACATGCAGCACTCGCTGCTGGCGCTGGTCGTCATTCCCGAACTCAGGATTTCCGATGTCGGCTTGATCGACGTGACGACGTTCCAGAAAGTCGATCTGTTCGTGTAGGACGCCGGCGCTGCCCCTCATCGCCCTGCCGGGCACTTCTCCCCGTATAGTGACGGGGAGAAGGGGCTGGCCGCAACGACTGTGCTCTTCTTGCAATGCTGGTCATTGGCGAAACCGGTGATAATAGCGCCCCTCTCCCCGTCACTATACGGGGAGAGGATGCCGGCAGGCAGGTGAGGGGCAGCGCCGACTTCGACACCTGATGGTCTCCACCAGGAAGCTGCCCCCGGCTACCCGCCGGTGGCGATGGTCAGCACCTTGAACGGCGTGGTGATGACGATTTCCGCGACCGAGCCGACGGCCTTGCCCAGGCCCTGACCGAGATTGTTGAGCTGAGTCGGGACGGGCTCGTCCGAGGCAAGGCCGGCAGACGCCCGCAGCCGATCGCCCAGCAGTTGCACCAGCATCGGGTTGTCGGCGAATTTGGCGTGGTTGAGGCGGTCACCGCCCTTGGCCTGGGAAAGGTCGACCACCGACACGCCATAGCTGGCGAGGTCGGCCGCATCGCCGTAATCGCCGACGCGCGGCTTATCGCCCGAGATCAGGGAGGACAGCTTGAGAGCCCGGTCATCCGCCGAGAGCAGGATGGCGAATGGCTTGTCGGGTTTGCCGTAACGGATCATCTGTTTCTTGAACACGTCGACATCGATGTCGGGCGAGGCCAGGATGACGTAACCGAGTTTGTCGTCGAGATCGCGATCGCCGGTGATGGCAAGCTGGCGCAGAGCCTCCATGGTCACCCAGGTCCCCATCGAATGGGCGATGATGTCGATGCTCTTGACCTTGGTCTTGGCCAGCATCCTGAGCGTCGCCTCGAGGTCGTCGCGCGCTGCGTTGGCGCTTTCCTTGTCGTAGATGTAACCCGTGGTCTTGCCGCTCGAAGCCCATGAGAACAGCACCGGGGTGCCGGGATATTTCGTGTCGTGCGCGATCTGCGTCAGCCGGTAGATGCCGTCATCGAAGCCGTTGTTGAAGCCGTGCACGAAAACCAGCGCACGGTCGCCGCGCATGGCGATGTCGGCGCCGACCGCCTTGGCGAACTGCGGCGCGCCTTCATAGAAGGTGACGTCCTTGGCGGTGAAATCCTTGGCCGGATTGCTGTTCGCGGATCCCTTGGCCCGCTCGATGGCGCCGACCTGATGGTTTTTCGGGACGGTGACGTCGACACGGGCAAAGCTGGTGGTCAGCGAGCGATCGCCGTCGAACACCTGTCGCGGGTCCTTGGTTGCCCTCTGGCGGGTGGTGGCGACGAAGATTTCATGCGTGGCCGCGATGTCGGAAGCGGGCACCGTGAGCGTAGTCTTGTTGAGCAGGTCGTGCGTTTTGCCGCCGGCGCAGCCGGTGACAGCGAGCGCCAATGCAACGACGAGGTAGCTCTTCGAACGCATGGTCATACGCCGGCTCCCGCCAAGGGGGACGTCAAACGCGTGACGTCGCTGGCTATTCCGATAAGGCCAGAGACCGGCGCGGTCCAGTTCAAAGTGTATCCACACGTCCGCGATGCCGGGCAGGCACGGCGAAAACCGCGGGACCGCACCTATTGGCCAAGCAGGCTGATGCGGTCTGTCACGTCACGGTCGCTGGCAAAGCCGTCATCCTCGCGCAGCCGCTGGCCGATCATCTTCACCAGCGTCGGATTGTCGGCGAACTTCGTATGGTTGAAGCTGTCCGATCCCTTGACCTTGGACAGGTCGACGACCGACACGCCATAGGAGGCGAGATCGGCGGCATCCTTGTAGTCGCCGACGCGCGGCCGGGATCCGGCGATCAGGCCGGAGAGCCGCAGCGCGCGGTCGTCGTCCGACAACAGCAGGATGAACGGCTTGTCGGGCTTGCCATAGCGCCGCATCTGGCTCTTGAACACGTCGACATCGATGTCGGGCGAAGCCAGCACCACGTCGCCGAGCTTGCCGCCGAGATCGCGGTCGCCGGTGATGGCCATCTGCCGCAGCGTTTCCATGGTGACCCAGGTTCCGAGCGAATGCGCGACGATGTCGATGCGCCGCGCGCCGGACTGCTCCAGCATCCTGAGCGTCACCTCCAGCTGGTCGCGGGCGGCGCTGGCGCTTTCCTTGTCATAGACGTAGTCGGTGGTCCTGGCACCCGATGCCCAGGAAAACAGCACGGGCGTGCCGGGATAGCCGGAATCATGGACGATCTGGGTGAGGCGATAGACGGCGGCATCGAAGCCGGTGTTGTAGCCATGCACGAAGACCATGACGCGGCCGCCACGCGCCGCGATGTCGGCATTGAGCGCGCTGGAGAATTTCGGCTGCGTGTCGTAGCCGACGACCTCGGAAGCCATGAAATATTTGGCCGGGTCATCCGACTTGCCGCGCGAGCGGCGCTCGATCTGGCCGGTCTTGTGAAGCCCCGGAACGGTGACGTTGACGCGGGCATAGTTCAGCGTGGCCGAGCGTTCGCCGTCGAAAACCTTGTTGGGATCGTCGGACTTCTTGCGCGTCGTGGCGATGAAGATCGAGTGGTTGCCGGCGATCTCCGTCACCGGCGCGGACACCATGGCGCTGCCCAGCAATTCCTGTGTTTGCTGGCCGGCGCAGCCGGCGACGAACAAGGCCAGGAGAACGGTAAAAATCTTCTTCAAAGGCACGCCTGAATTTCCAACTCCGGCCGAAAGGCCTGTCTATCCTCACGATACCTCCCGGACAGGCAGAGTGCGGCAGAACTAAGTCATGTCCAGTCGAAATGTGATCGGCGCCCCGCTGCGGCCATCGCAGTGTTGCGCGAAAGCCAAAATGGCGGCGTCGCCGCCGGCCTTCCAATTCCCGCAGAGATAGCGATTTTAAGTCGCCTGATGCCAGGGGCATGAGAATGTACCCACAAGTAACTGAAAATATTTCGCAAAGTTTCCGCTTGGAAGGACGTGAATGATGGACGATGGCGCCGCGTTGCCGGATATGCAATAGGCGAACTCGCGCCGCACCTGGTCCTGGCGCTCAACAGTTGGACGTGCGCGACCCAATCAAAGATAGAGGTCGGCGGACAGCATGCAACGCAAGGTGGTTTTCGCTAAGGGTGGTTTCCGATGAACAGTTTCTCTTCCCGCGTTGCTGCCGCTGCCGCCGCGATCCGCCAGATCTTTCCTGAAACGCCGCTCCAGGAAAACGATTATCTGTCGAAAAAGACCGGTGCGCGGGTGCTGTTGAAGCGCGAGGACCTGTCGCCGGTCCGCTCCTACAAGATCCGCGGCGCCTTCAATTTCTTCCGCAAGACACTGGCGGCCGGCAACGAGGCTGAACTGTTCGTCTGCGCGTCCGCCGGCAACCACGCGCAGGGTTTTGCTTTCGTCTGCCGCCATTTCGGCAGGCGAGGCGTTGTGTTCATGCCGGTGACGACGCCGCAGCAGAAGATCGACAAGACCAAGCTGTTCGGCGGCGATTTCATCGAGATCAGGCTGGTCGGCGATTTCTTCGACGACTGCTATCGCGCGGCCCTGGAATTCACTGACAGTTCCGGCGCCCATATGGTGCCGCCCTTCGATCACAAGGACATCATCGAGGGCCAGGCAACCGTCGCCTACGAGATCGCGGACCAGATGCCGGGCGCCCGCATGCCCGATATCGTCATGCTCCCGGTCGGCGGTGGCGGACTTGCCGCGGGCGTCACCCATTATTTCGCCGATCAGGGCAGGGAAGCACGCTTCGTCTTCTGCGAACCGGCAGGCGCGCCGAGCCTGCGCGAAAGTCTTGCGGCGGGAAAACGGCTCAAGCTCGCCAAGGTCGACAATTTCGTCGATGGCGCCGCGGTGGCCGAGATCGGCCGCGAGCCGTTGCGTCGTCTCAAGGATTTTCCGGCCGAAACGGTGCGGCTGATCCCGGAAAACCGGCTCTGCGCCACCATGATCGAAATGCTCAACGTCGAAGGCGTCGTGCTGGAGCCGGCTGGCGCGCTGGCGATCGATGCGCTCAAGGATTTCTCCAAGAAGGAGATCAGGGGCAAGACCATCGTTGCCGTGGTTTCGGGCGGCAATTTCGATTTCGAGCGGCTGCCGGACGTAAAGGAACGGGCGCTGCGCTTCGAGGGGCTGAAGAAATACTTCATCATCCGCTTTCCGCAGCGGCCCGGCGCGCTGCGAGACTTCCTCGAACTGCTCGGGCCCGACGACGACATCGCCCGTTTCGAATATCTGAAGAAATCGGCGCGCAATTTCGGTTCGGTGCTGATCGGCATCGAAACCAAGGACCGCCGCAATTTCGATCTGCTCAAGGCGAAGTTCGAGGCCGAGGGCGTCCAGTATCAGGACATCACCGACAACGAGACATTGGCCGGTTTCATCATATGAGCGGCAAGGAGGCAGGAAAAATCTTCGTCGCGCTGTTTTCCGGCATCAATGTCGGCGGCAACCGCATCGTCAAGATGGCGGAGCTGCGGTCGTTCTTCGAGGATCTCGGCTTTTCCGATGTCGCCACCTACGTGCAGAGCGGCAATGCCGTGTTCCGGGCGAAGAAGGGCGACGCGGCGACGCTGACGAAACAGCTCGAAACAGCCTTCGAGAAGAAATGGGGTTTTTATTCGCGCATCATGGTGCGCGATCTTTCCTGGTTCGAGCGGCTGGTGAACGAAAACCCTTACCCCGAAAGTTGCCGGGGACCATACCAAGCTGCATGCCTATGTGCTGGAGCGCGAGCCGACAGCGGACGAGGTGGCGCGACTGACCGAAAAGTGCACCGGCCCCGAACGCTTCGAGATCAAGGGCGATGTGCTCTACTTGCACGCGCCGGACGGGCTGGGCAAATCGGTGTTTGCCGGGCTGATCCCGCGCACGCTGAAAGTGCCGGGTACCGCGCGCAACTGGCGCTCGGTGCAGGCGCTGCTGGAGATGGCCGCTCCGGCCGGTGGGAAGTAAGTCGCCGCCTAAGCTGCCGGAGCGGGTTTCCAGTCGAAGGTCAGTTCTTCGCGGAAAGCAAAGCGCTTGATGTGATCGGCGACAACGCCTTCCAGGCGCTCGATCGATCCTGCTTCGTCAGTCGACACCGTGATATGCAGTGTCGCCGCATCGGCATCCATGACGGTACGGCCCATTGAGAGATCGATGGTGCCGTGGGTGGGATCGAACTCGACCGGGAATTTGTGCGCCCAGTGCTTGCACAGCTGCTGCAGGTAGCGGCTGGCATGTTCGGTGGTGACGTCGGCATGGCTGGTCGGCATGAATTCTCCTGGGCAAGCGCCTGTTGCATGGCTGGGCGCCGGCCCAAGCCTGGCGCCTCAGCCAGACAGATAGGCGCCGCCCCTGAAAAACCAAACGGTACTGGGCCGTCAGCCTGGTATTGTCCGCTCAAGACAGCGTGATCGGCTACCAGCTTCCGGTGTTCGCCATCGAAGCCCAGGGCTCCGCCTTGGCCTTGGCCGGGCCTTTCTGCAGAAGCTCGATCGAGATGCCGTCCGGCGACTTGACGAAAGCCATGTTGCCGTCGCGCGGCGGCCGGTTGATGATGACGCCATTGTCCATCAGGTGCTGGCAGGTGGCGTAGATATCGTCGACCTCGTAGGCGAGGTGGCCGAAATTGCGTCCGCCCTTGTAGTCTTCCGGATCCCAATTGTAGGTCAGTTCGACCAGCGGTGCCTTGTCGGCGATGCCGCTTTGCTCGTCTTCGGAGGCCGCGAGGAAGATCAGCGTGAAGCGGCCTTGCTCGTTTTCGTAGCGGCGCACTTCCTTGAGGCCGAGCTTGTTGCAGTAGAAGTCGAGCGAGGCATCGACGTCGGTGACGCGGATCATGGTGTGCAGATAGCGCATGTGATTTCCTCGATAAATTGCGTTGCGGCGCAACATAGGGTCGGCCCTGTCAAAGGGCAATCGTGCGGCGGTGCGCAATGCCAGCAAAGAACAAATCCGGTATTGCCCAAATGAACCGTGAAAAAAGGCACGGCAGGTCTTGCACAGACCGGAAGCCGCAGTGTTAATCTGTCGGCAAGAATCAGTTGCGGTGTTCTTGAAAAAAGGGGGCATTCTTATGGGGGAAAAGGCCTCTTTGACGGGGCGGGACGGACCCCTCGGCGACGCCTTGCAGCGTGACGAAGGCGGCGATGCCGCGGACTTGCTCGAAATAGCCGGCGCCATCAAGTGGTTCGATGTGGCCAAGGGCTATGGTTTCATTTTGCCGGATGACGGCATTTCCGGCGATATCCTCCTCCATGTGACATGTCTTCGAAGGGATGGCTTCCAGACGGCCCTGGAGGGCGCACGCGTGGTCTGCCTCGTCAAACATGGCGACCGCGGATTGCAGGCCTTCCGGGTGCTCTCTATGGACGTCACCACCGCGGTCCACCCGGCCGAGATGCAGGAGCAGCGCACCCATGTCGCGGTGACGCCGGAGAGCGGTCTCGAACGCGCCCTGGTGAAATGGTTCAACCGCACCAAGGGGTTTGGTTTTCTCACCCGCGGCGAGGGCACCGAGGACATCTTCGTCCATATGGAGACCTTGCGCCGTTACGGTATCACCGAGCTTCGGCCGGGGCAGGTCGTGCTGGTTCGTTTCGGACGCGGCGACAAAGGCCTTATGGCCGCCGAAATTCACCCCGATATGGGGACCTTGCCGGTCTCGCACTAGGGCGTTTCCGGCCGAGGATCTCGAATGGCTTACAGGAACTGGCTGACCGCTGGCGCGATGTGCGCGATTGCCTTCATCGCCGCCGCCGGTGGTTATTTCTATTCCGAAAAGCCGACCTCGGCGGACAGCCGGGCGATGATCCTTCCGGCCGATCCGACGCCATTGGTCGTGGTGACGAAAGGCGGTGATCGCTCTTTTTCCATCGAAGTCGCCGACACCGCCGCGGAGCGCGAGGCCGGCTTGATGTACCGCCAGGACATGGCGGACAACCACGGCATGCTGTTCGTCTTCGAGGTCCAGCAGCAGGTCGGCTTCTGGATGCACAACACGCCAATGCCGCTCGATCTGATTTTCGTCGGCCAGGATGGCAAGATCCGGGCGGTCAAGCACGGCGAGCCGCAATCCGACGCCGTCATTTCGCCCGGCGTACCGGTGCGCTTCGTGCTCGAGCTCAAGGCCGGCACTGCCGCCAGGAACGGCATCGAGTATGGCGACCTGTTGCGTCATCCGGCCGTGGGCACGGTATCCGGCCCCGGCATGCCACCAGCCGACAATGGCGATGCACCCAATGGCGGTGGCGGTTGAGCACACAGGCGGGATCGCAGATGCAGTCTTTCACCCATGACGGCTTCGAGCTTGCCTTCCTCGACCGTCAGCCGGCATCCGGCGAGGGCGATCCGGTGCTGATGATCCATGGCTTCGCCTCGAGCCATTATGTCAACTGGGTGTCGCCCGGCTGGTTCAAGACGCTGAACGATGCCGGTTACCGCGCTATCGCCTTCGACAATCGCGGCCACGGTTCGTCGTCGAAGAGCTATGAGGAGGCCGACTACACGCCGGTCAAGATGGCTTCCGATGCCGCTGCCTTGCTCGGCCATCTCGGCATCGAGCGCGCCCATGTCATGGGTTATTCGATGGGCGCTCGCATCGCGGCGTTCATGGCGCTGTCCGATACGGACAAGGTGGCGACGCTGGTCTTCGGCGGTCTCGGCATCGGCATGGTCGACGGTGTCGGCGATTGGGATCCGATCGCCGCCGCCTTGCTTGCCGATGATCCGGCCGCCACCAGCCATCCGCGCGGCCGGTCGTTTCGCGCCTTCGCCGACCAGACCCGCAGCGATCGCCGTGCCTTGGCCGCTTGCATCGCCAAATCGCGCGAATTGCTGAGCGAGCAGGATATCGCCCGCATCGCCCAGCCGACGCTTGTCGCCGTCGGAACGACCGACGACATTGGCGGCTCGCCCGATGAGCTTGCAGCGTTGATGCCGAACGCCAGCGCCTTTCACATCGATGGCCGGGATCATATGCTGGCCGTCGGGGACAAGACCTTCAAGCAGCGCGTGCTGGAGTTCTATGCCGAGAATCCGCTTTGAGCGGACGGCGATGCATCAGGCGGATTTGATACTTGTGCTCAGTCCGGCGCTCTCGCTGCTTGAACCGACTTCGCCATCACGCACAGCAGCTCGAACATCATCGTCGCGCCGGCGAGCGCCGTCATTCCGCCCAGGTCGAAAGGCGGCGCCACCTCGACGACGTCGGCACCGACAATGGTCAATCCGTCGAGCAGGCGGACCATTTCCTGGGCCTCGCGGGTGGTGAAGCCGCCTAGCTCGGGCGTTCCGGTCCCAGGCGCCATCGACGGGTCGATGCAGTCGATGTCGAAGGTCACATAGATGGGCGTATCGCCGACGATGCCGCGCGCCTCTTCCATGACGCTGGCCGCGCCCCGCCTGACGAACTCCTCCATGTAGATGATGCGAATGCCTTGGGCGATCGCCCAGTCATGTTCGCCGGGTTCGTATATCGAGCCGCGGATGCCGATCTGGACGATGCGCCTGGGATCGAGCAACCCCTCTTCGATGGCGCGGCGGAATGGCGTGCCATGCGTATAGGGATTGTCACCGAAATAACGGTCGTTGGTGTCTGAATGCGCGTCGAAATGGATCATGCCGACGGGCGCCTTGCGGGCCACGGCGCGCAGCACCGGCAACGTCGTCAGATGATCGCCGCCCGCTGCAAGCGGAATGGCGCCCACTGCCACGATCGCCGCGATGCCGTCCTCGATGCGCTTCAGCCCGTCCAGGAGGTTGATCGGATTGACCGAGAGATCGCCGACATCGGCGACGTTGGCGATGCTGAACGGCTCCGTTCCCGAGACGTGATGGGCGCGCCGCATCAGGCTCGACTGGTTGCGGATCTCGCGCGGGCCGTGCCGTGCGCCGGCCCGATTGGTGGTGCCGCCGTCCCACGGAATGCCGACGAGCGCGATGTCGAGCCCTTCCGCGCTTGCCACGGCCGGCAGTCTCATGAAGGTCGAAAGTCCGGCGAAGCGAGGAACGGCGGAAGCGTCGATCGGCTGGAAGAAATTGCTGCTCATGGTGTCGGCACCTCAGAAGAATTCACGTTTGACGATTTCCGCAATGCGGGTCTCGCAGTCGGCGAGCAGCCACCGGCCCTTTTCGGCTGATGAGCCCTCGGTCAGCGACAGCACGCCGGATGGCGGCACTTCCTCGGCTGGCTTGGGATAGCGATCATATGGCCTGAACTGCGCCGGGCCGTCATGCAGTGCCTTGCCGAGGTCGACGAGCTCGGGACGCAACGCCAGCATCATCGAGGTTTCGATGACGCTCGCATGTTCCAGCTCGATGCCGGGATAACCATCGGGGAACACTTTCGCCAGCGTCTCTGTGCGCACCATTTCCCAATGATCGATGCGCAGGATCGTCAGATCCGTCGCTCGTTCGCGGCCGATGGCGTCGAGCGCCAGTTCAATGCCCTCGATCGACGGGCCGATGTTCTCGTAGTGGCCGTTGAGGACAACGATGCGCCGGACCTTCTGGCGATAGAGATCGCAGATCACATCCTTGACCAGCAGCGAAAACGTATGCGCCGTGATGTTGATCGTGCCGGAGAAGGCCGGGCCGCCGCCTGTTCTTGGCTGCGAGCGGTTGCCGTAAGCGATGGTCGGCGCGACGAGGCCGCCGACCTGCTTCGCCACCGTCTCGGCGATGGCGGTGGGAAGCACAACATCGACATTCATCGCCATGTGGTGGCCGTGCTGTTCGGTCGAGCCGAGCGGCAGGAAGATGGGAGCGCCGGCGGCGATCCGCTTCTCGGCTTCGGGCCATGGCAGTTCAGCGAGGAGAACTCGGTCTTTCATGATCATCTCGTTTCAAAGCATCGCCGCGCCACCATTGGCGCCCAGGCATTGTCCGGTGAAGAAGGTGGCGCCGGGGCCGGCAAGGAAAACCACCGCGGAGGCGATCTCATCCGGGCGGCCGATCCGCCCCAGCGGGTGTGTTGTTTCAAGCGCGCGCTGGCTCTCGCTCAACGCCTCGAAACCGAGAAGCGGCGTGTCGGTTGGCCCCGGCGCCACGGCGTTGACCAGTATGCGAGGCGCAAGCTCGCGCGCCCAGGAGCGGGTCAGGCCGAGCAAGGCCGCCTTGGTCGCGCAATAGACCGAGGCGTTCGCCCGGCCGAGATAGGCGAGTTCGGAGGCGATGTTGACGATGCGGCCGCCATCGGGAAGGTGCGGCAGGACTTCCCGTGCCACGATGATGGCGCCGCGCACATTGACGGCGAACATGCGGTCGACATGGTCGAGCGAAATCGCCTCAAGCGGTGCTTCCTGGAGGATGCCGACATTGTTGACCAGAATGTCGTAGCCGCCGATCCGTTGCGCGCCCTGCCTGACCGCGGCAACGATGTCGGTCTCACTGGCAAGGTCGCAGGCAAGGATCGGGATATCGCCTTCGGATGCCTTGAGATCGAAGCCGAGAACCGTGGCTCCGGCGTCCCGCAAGGCGAGCGCGGTCGCGCGGCCGATGCCGCTGGCCGCACCGGTGATCAGTGCGCGTTTTCCGTGCAGCGGGGTTACCAAGGCACTTCTCCCCTGTCGACGCCGAGCGATTGCCCGGTGATGTTGGCCGCGAGATCCGACGCCAGGAAGAGGTAGGTACCGGCCATGTCGGCCGGCTCCATCAGGCCGGGCAGGGCTTGCGCGCCGACGATGTCTTCGAGCAGTGCTGCTTCACTGACGGCGCCTTGCTCGGCCATCCGGCCAAGCGAGCGCATCGATGCCTCCGTGCGGACCCATCCGGGGCAGACCGCATTGACGCGGATGCCTTTCGGCCCAAGTTCCTTGGCCCAGGTTTTCGTCAGGCCGATGATGGCGTGCTTGGAGGCGACGTAGGCGCCGAACCGCGCTTCGGCGACGCGGCCCCAGATCGATGCGGTGTTGATGATCGAAGCGCCGGCCTGCATGCACGGCAAGGCGCGCGCGGTGACAAGCGCCGTGCCGATGATGTTGATCTCGATGATGCGCCGGAAGGCGGCTTCGGCCTCGTCGCTGCTGTCGGTGATCGGCGTCATCAGCTCGAGGCCGGCATTGTTGATGAGCACGTCGATCCGGGAGATCGGTTCGAGTGCCGCCCCGACCGCCTCGCGGTCGGCAATGTCGGCCTCCATGCCGATGGCGCCCAAGTCGCGGGCCCGTTCGTGCACGGCCGCGTCGTTGGCAATGAGGTGCAGGCTGGCGCCGGCCTGGGCGAAGCCCTTGGCGATGCCGAGCCCGATGCCTCGGCTCGCTCCGGTGATCACGACCGTCTTTCCGGAAAAGGAGAGGCTCATACGACCACTCCGGTTTCGTTGCGGATCAGATGCAGGACCTTGTTGCGCAGCTCGAAGAATTTCTGGGTTTCGCGAATCTCCAGCGGCCGGTCCGGGCCAAGCTCTGCCGCAACGTCGATATCGGCGACGATCGAAGCTGGACGGCGCGAGAACAGGATGATCCGGTCGGCGAGAAACACCGCCTCTTCGACGTCGTGGGTGACGAAGATGATGGTCTTTTCCTCGCGGATCTGGATCTGCCGCAGCTCGACCTGAAGCCGCTCGCGCGTCAGCGCGTCGAGCGCGCCGAAGGGCTCGTCCATCAACAGCACGTCCGAACCTGCGGCGAGCGTGCGGGCTATGGCCACGCGCTGGCGCATGCCTCCCGAAATCCGGTTTGGATAGGAGTTGGCAAAGTCGGCGAGCCCGAACAGCTTGAGATAGTGGCTGATACGCTCGGCTCTTTCGGTGGCACCAAGGTCCTTCCTGTAGCGCATGCCGAAGGCGATGTTGTTTTTGACCGTCAACCAGGGAAACGACGAATAGGACTGGAACACCATGCCGCGCCGTCTGTCCGGCCTGACGACCTTTTCCCCACCGAGCAGGATCGAGCCCGAACTCGGTTCGTCGAGGCCGCCGACCATGCGCATCAGGGTGGTCTTGCCGCAGCCCGAGGGGCCGAGAAAGACGACCAGCGAATTGCGCTCGAGGCCAAGACTGGTGTTTCGCACGACATCGACGGGGCCAAAGGACTTGGCCGTGTCGACGAATTGAACATATCCGGTCATGTCATGCTCCTCACAGATACCGGAACAGCCGGCGGTGAAGCAGGCGAAAAAGCTGGTCGGTGACAAGGCCGATCAGGCCGATGACGACGACGCCGGCCATGACCTCGGGCGTCTTGACGAAGCGCCGGGCCGTCCAGATCACATAGCCGATGCCGGAATCGGCGGCGACGATCTCGGCGATGATCAGATAGGTCCAGCACCAGCCGAGCGTGATGCGCAGATTGTCGAGCAGCGTCGGGCCCATCCAGCGCAGGGCGACGTCGATCATGACTTGCCTCGAATTGGCGCCGACGGTGCGGGCGACCTCGACGAATTCCTGCGGCACGCGCCGCATGTCGTCGGCGACGAGCAGCACGAGCTGGAAGAACGTCCCCAGCCAGAGCAGGAAGATCTTGGTCTCCTCGCCGACGCCGAACCAGATGATGGACAGCGGCACCAGCGCGGGGACCGGCAGATAGCGGATGAAATCGATCATCGGCTCGAGGGCGGCGCCGACGATCCGGTAGCTGCTCATCATGATGCCGATCGGGATCGCCATGACGGCGGCCAGCAGGAAGGCGATCCAGACACGGGTGGTCGAGACCGCTACGTGCCACAGCAGGTTCTGCTCGGTCAGCATCGTCCACAGGGCAATGACGACGCGGCTCGGCGACGGCAGGAACTGCGGCGCGATGATGCCCGCGCGCGCCGCCAGCTCCCACAGGGCAATAACGAGCGCAGCCGCAG
>NZ_RZTB01000124.1:0-16334 GCF_003997735.1 Mesorhizobium sp. M7A.F.Ca.MR.148.00.0.0
GTCTTGTCCGATATCACCAGTTTGGTGACGTCGTAGGGCGTCCAGCCATAAGAGACTACAGCCATTGCCAGGATCAGCAGCGTGATGACGAAACCGGCCACGAAGGCGGTATTCCTGAACGCCTTGCCCAGGATGTTGCCAAACGTCTCTTCTGACATCTCGATTTGCAGCGTCATTGCCGGCTTCTCAAGCGCGGATCGACAACCGCATAGGAAAGGTCGACGAGGAGGTTGACGGCGATGACGGCGGCGACCAGCAGCATGACGACGCTTTCGACGACGATCAGATCGCGCTGGGTGATGGCCTGGAACACCAGCCTGCCGAGGCCGGGCAGGTAAAAGACATTCTCGATGATGATGGTGCCGGCAAGCAGGAAGGCAAACTGCAGGCCCAGAATGGTCAGCACCGGGATCATGGCGTTGCGCAGTGCATGCCGCCACAAGACTGCGCGATAGGGCAGGCCCTTGGCGCGGGCGGTGCGGATATAGTCCTCGTTCAGCACCTCGATCAGCGCCGAGCGGGTAACGCGCGCCAGGATCGCGGCTTGCGGCAAGGCAAGTGCGACCGCCGGCAGCAGCAGCGATTTCAAGGCTGGCCAGATGCCAGCACTCCAGCCGGGAAACCCACCGGCCGGGACCAGCCGCAGCCAGACGGCGAAAACATAGATCAGCATCAGCGCGAACCAGAAATTGGGCACGGCGACGCCAAGCTGTGCGGCGCCCATCGAAATCGTATCACCGGCGCGTCCACGCCGGCTGGCGGAAAACAGGCCAACGGGAATCGCGATGATGGTGGAGAGCGCAAGCGCAATCAGCGCCAGCGGCAGCGAGACGGCAAGCCGCTCGCGCACCAGATCGATGACCGGCACCGAATAGGTGTAGGAGCGGCCGAAATCGAGACTGAGCAGGCCGCCGGCCCATTGCAGGTAGCGCAAGGCCAGCGGCGCGTTGAGGCCCATCTGGTTGCGCAGCAGCTCGACCTGATCGGCGCTGGCATTCATGCCCAGCATCAGCCGCGCCGGATCGCCGGGCAGGATCTCCAGGACGGCGAACACCACCATGGAAGCCAGCACCAGCGTGGCGAGCGCGACGGCGAAGCGTTTTAGGAGGTAGGCGGTCATGGAAGGTGGGGGATCACTCGCTCCACTTCACCTTGGTCAAATCATTGGCCTGGATCGGGGCGTTTTCCCACAGGCCTTCCAGCTTGGCGTCCCAGACGCCGACCTTCGGCAATTCGTAGAGGAATCCGACCACGGCGTCGTCGGCCAGGATCTTCTGTGCCTGCCCCAGCAATTCCTTGCGCTTGGCTTCGTCGGAGGTGACGCCGAGATCGGCAATCACCTTGTCGAAGGCCGGGTTGTCGTAGTTGAAGTAATAGTCCTTGCGCGAATAGATATCGATGTCGTTGGGCTCGGTGTGGGAGACGATGGTCAGGTCGTAATCCTTCTTGGTGAACACCTGATCCAGCCACTGCGCCCATTCGACCGGGATGATCTCCAGATCGATGCCGACGTCGCGAAGTTGTGAGGCTATGATTTCGCCACCGAGGCGGGCATAGGCGGGCGGCGGCAGTTTCAGCGTCGCCTTGAAGCCGTTTTCGAGGCCTGCCTCTTTCAGCAATTCCTTGGCCTTGGCGACATCATGCTGGTAGCGGCCGGTGAGGTCGACATAATCCTTGCTGGCCGGCGACATGTGCGAGCCGATCGGCTGGCCGAGGCCGGCCGAGGCGCCGTCGATGATCGCCTTGCGATCGAGCGCGTAGGAGATCGCCTGCCTCACCTGCAACTTGTCGAAAGGAGGCTTCTTGTTGTTGATCGACAGGATGGTCTCACCCTCGGTCGAGCCGATCACCACCTTGAAGCGCGGATCGTCCTTGACCTGCGCGAGGCTGTCGGCATCGAAGAACGGGAAAGCCTGGATGTCGCCGGAAAGCAGGGCCGGCACATAGGCCGCGGCATCGGGCACGATGCGGAATTCGGCCTTGTCGAGGGACGCCGGTGTGCCCCAGTAATTGTCCGATTTGACCAGCGTGATCGACGATCCCTTGGCCCAGCTCTGGAACTTGAACGGGCCGGTGCCGATCGGTTTCTCCTTGTTGGTCTCTGCCGATTCCGGCGCCACGATCACCGCGTCACCCCAGCCCATATTGTAGAGGAAGGATCCCTGCGGGTTCTTCAGCGTTACTTTGACGGTCGCCGGATCGACGACGTCTATCGTATCGATGGCCGCGAATAGGCCCTTTTGCGCGTTGACCGAATTTTCGGCGCGGGCTCGATCGAGCGAGAATTTCACGTCGCCGGCATCGAAGTCGGTGCCGTCATGGAATTTCACGCCGGTGTGCAGCTTGAAGGTGTAGACCTTTCCATCATCGGAAATGGTCCAGCTTTCGGCCAGATCTGGCAGCACCTCGCCAGTGGGCCCGATGCGTGTCAGGCCCTCGAACACATTGGCATATAGAACCTCGTCGATTGCCGCGGCGGCACCTGCGGTCGGATCGAGATGCGGGGGTTCGAGCGGAATGCCGATGACCAGGTCGGTCCGCGCGGCAAACGCGGAAGCGCCGGCGGCCAGCGACAGCACCGCGGCCGCCAGGATGGTTTTCCACAGTTTCATCGTGCGACTCCCCATGCGTTTCAGACACGTGCTCGAACCCGGGCGATAGAAGCGTGATTTCGCCACGGAGTAAATTGCGTTTCGTTCTGCCCGTTGGCGTGGCCGGGAATGTTTTTGTCCTGGCCACCGCATCGGCAGGTCGAAGCTTGTCGCGGTGCGCCTTACCCCGCGGCTGTGCCGCGCAGCAGCACATTGAGCCCTATCGCCATCACCTTGGCCGATTCTACCATGTCCGATATCCCGACCCATTCGTCCGGCCGGTGGGCGAGGTCGAGAATGCCCGGCCCATAGGCGATGCAATCATAGATATGGCCGATGCGCGCAATGTGCTTCTGGTCGTAGGTGCCGGGCGAAATGACATAGTCGGGTTCGCGGTCGAAGATCGCCATGATGCCTTGCGCAACCGCCTTGACCACCGGGGCGTCGCGCTCGGTCATCAGCGGCAGCACTTCCATCAGGTCGCGGATTTCGTAGTCGAATTTTGTCCGCTCGCGCTTTAGCCGGTCGAGAATACCGGTCACTTCGCCTTTGACGGTGTCGAGATCTTCCTCGAGGAGGAAGCGACGGTCGATGGTCAGCCGGCAGGAGTCGGGCACGTTGGGCGACGGCAGGCCGGGCCGGAAGTCCTCGGTCTGGCCGCCATGGATCGAATTGATGTTCATGGTCGAGCGTTTAGCCCCTTCGGGCACGACCGGCATGCGCGTCATCTTGCGGTCAAGCGCAGGGAACAGCTCGTCCTCGAAAGCCCTCAGCACGGCGCCCATGTGGCGCACCGCATTGTCGCCGAGAAACGGCATCGAGCCGTGCGCGATCTCGCCCTTGGTCTCGATCTCCGCCCACCAGACGCCGCGATGCCCGAGGCAGATGCGGTCCTTGTTGAGCGGCTCGGGAATGATGACGTGGTCGACCCTGGGTTTTGAGAAATAGCCGAGTCTGGCCAGATGGGCGACGCCGCCGAAGCCGCCGGACTCCTCGTCGACGGTGCCGGATATTTCGATGGCGCCGGGAAAGTCGGGGAAGACTTCCAGGAAGGCTTCGGCTGCGATGATCGAGGCGGCCAGTCCGCCCTTCATGTCGCAGGCCCCGCGACCATAGACCTTGCCGTCTTTGACGATGCCGGCAAAAGGATCGACGGTCCAGCCGTCGCCGGCTTCGACCACGTCGATATGCGAGTTGAAGTGGACGCAGGCGCCTGACGATCTTCCGTCGAAACGGGCAACGACATTGACGCGCGGGTAGCGGTCGGTGTCGCCGGGCGTGCCTTCGGCGCGGATGAATTCGGTCTCGAAACCACTCTTCTTCAGCCGCCCGCCGAGATATTCGGCGCATGGCCGATAGGCCTCGCCGGGTGGATTGATGGTCGGAAACCGGATCAGCTCAGTAGTCAGCGCGACGACATCGTCGCGACGATCATCGATTGCCTGGAGGAGTCGCTCGTTCATGCGCGGAGTTGAGCAGCGATCTCGGCAGTTTTGCAAGCCCGTTGGTGATCGAGCCCGTGCGGCGTGTCGTTGCGGCAACTATCGCGGGAAATCGTTCAAATTCTCTGCTTTGGATTGGCAAATTGGTCAAGGAGTGTGTGTTAGCCCGTTCATCTGCCATTAAAAAGATGAAAAACAATTTGAGGGCAGACAGGTTAGGGGCAATCAAAGGGGTTTGATCGCATGAAAAAGACAGTTCTCATGGCAGCCGTGTTTGTTGCGATGCTGTTCGGTGCTTCGGGGCAGGGCTGGGCAGCCAGCCTCGTTGCAAATATTGACGTGTCGTCGCAGACGATGACCGTCAGATATGGCGCGTCGGTTTACCGGTGGAGCGTCTCCACCGCGCGCAAAGGTTACATTACGCCGCGCGGCAGCTATCGGCCGCAACGGACTGCGCGGATGTGGTATTCGCGCAAATACGACATGTCGCCGATGCCTCATTCGGTGTTCTTCCGCGGCGGCTATGCCATTCACGGCACCGGCGCGGTGAGGCAACTCGGGCGTCCGGCATCGCATGGCTGTGTGCGCTTGCACCCGACCAACGCCGCCGCCTTCTATGCGATGGTTCGGCAAGCCGGTTTCGGCAACACGCGCATTGTCGTCACCAACTGAAGAGATTCAGGTTCGCCGTTGTGTCGGCTGGCGCAGGGCTAACACCCTCGCCAGCAGTTCTGTTTAAGCGTTTGGGGTCGCTTTTGCCTGCGAGGGCCGCTTTCGACGCCCGCCGCTGATCTCCCACCTTTTGTGGAACCACATCCACTGGCCGGGATCTTCTCGCACCCAGCGTTCGACGACATCGTTGAGACGCTGGGTGGTGGCGTGGACATCGACGCTGCCGTCAGCCGTGCGCGGCAATGTCAGCTTGTCCTCGATTTCGAGCCTGAAGCGGTTGCCTGGCAGCCTGATGCAGCGCGCCGGATAGACGTCGCAGTCATAGTGACGGGCAAGGGTGGCCAGCACCCGATTGCTCTGGCACGGACGGCCGAAGAATGTCGTCTCCAGTCCGTTGGAGAATTTCTGGTCGACAAGGATGCCGATGTTGCCGCCGTTCTCCAGGACCCCGGCCAAGGCGAATGAGGCACCGGCCATCGATGGCAGCAACGAGCCCATGGTCGAGCGGCGCGTCGAGAGGATGTAGTCGGCAAGATAAGGATTGTTGGGTGGGCGAAACAGCGCCGTGATGTTCATGCCGAAGGTCGCCGCCGCCACCGGCAGAAGTTCGAAATTGCCGAGATGGCCGGTAAAGACGATGTGCGGCTTCACTTCGCTGGCGATTTCGAGGAAGTGGTCCGCTCCTTTGACCTCGATGCGGCCGGCCTTGATCGCTGTAGGGTCATAGTCGAAGAGGGCGTCGAGAAAGATGTATTCCGCGGCGAGACGGGCCATGTTGCCCCACATGTCGGAGGCGATCGCCTGGATCTCGGCTTCGCCCTTTTCCGGATAGGCCTTGCGCAGATTGTCGACGGCGACCTGATGGCGTCCCACCCGGGGGCCGACCATGCGTGCGGCGCGGTCGGCGAAATTCAACGCACTGTCGGCCGGCAGCAGGCGCAGGACCGAGATGATCATCATTGCGGCGCGCGCCACCAGCCAGTAATTGAGCTGGCGCAGTTGCCTGCCGTAGCGAAATTTTAGATCCCGGCGGAACTTCTTGAACACAGAGGTCAAGGCTCTAGCCGACGCGCAGGATGATCTTGCCGAAAACGTCGCGGCCTTCCATGCGCTTCAGCGCGGCGTCGATACCGTCGAAGCCGACTTCGGTGTCGATGACGGGTGCGACCTGTCCCGCCGCCATTTTCTGCATGGCGTTGGCCATGTTTTCCATGCGGCAGCCAAACGAGCCAAGCAGTTTCAATTGCTGCTGGAACAGCTGCATCAGATTGATCTGCGTCGACACGCCGGAAGTCGAACCGCAGGTCACCAGGCGGCCGCCGCGCTTCAGGCACAGCATCGAGGCGGCAAAAGTGTCGGCGCCGACATGTTCGAAGACGACATCGACGCCCTTCTTCTTGGTCAGCTTGCGCACGACGCCCTCGAAACGGTCGTCGCGGTAGTTGATGACATGGTCGGCGCCGAGCGCCTTGGCCTTGTCGATCTTGTCGTTGGAGCCGACCGTGGTGATGATGGTGCAGCCCATCCGCTTGGCCAGCTGGATGGCCGCAGAGCCGATGCCGGATCCGCCGGCATGGATAAGGATCGTCTCGCCGGGCTGTAGCCTGGCGTTGTCGAACAGCATGTGCTCGACCGTGCCGAAGGTGACGGGCGCGACCGCCGCGCCGATGTCGGTCACGCCGGGCGGGGCAGGGACCAGCAGGCGAGCCGGCAGATTGATCTTCTCTTGCGCGAAACCGTCGAGATGGAAACCGTGCACACCCGAAACATGTTCACAGAGATTGTCGCGGCCTTCGCGGCAGGCTCGGCAGAGGCCGCAGGTGCGCGCGCCGTAGATCGATACCAATTGTCCGGGCAGCAGGCTGGAAACGCCGGAGCCTACCGCCTCGACCTCGCCCGAGGCTTCGGCGCCGACGACCAGAGGCAGCTTGCGCTTGGCGAAGGCCATGCCGCGCCAGCCCCAGACGTCGATATGGTTCAGCGCCACCGCCTTGATGCGCAGCGTGACTTCGCCAAGTGCCGGCGGTGGGGGAGGCGGCAGGTCCACCGTTTCAAGACGGCGGTCCTCGATAAGTTGCAATGCGCGCATTGGGCCTGTCGGTTTCGGTCTGGCTGAAAAAGGTCGCTTAGACCGGTTCCCGCGCCATGACAAGGCAAGTGTTCTGGCCGCCGAAGCCGAAGGAGTTCGACAGAACGGTGCGGACCTCGGCATTGCGCTTCTTGTTCGGCACCACGTCGAGCACGATCGCGGGGTCGGGATTGTCATAGTTGATGGTCGGCGGAATGACGCTTTCGCGCATCGTCATCAGCGAGAACGCCGCCTCGACGGCGCCCGCCGCCGACAGCGTGTGGCCGATCATCGATTTGTTCGACGAGACCGGCATCGAGCCGATCCGCTCGCCGAACACCGTCGACAGCGACAGATGCTCCATCTTGTCGTTTTCCGGCGTCGAGGTGCCGTGGGCGTTAACGTAGTCGATCTCGTCCTGGCTCAAGCCGGCATCGGCTAGCACAGCACGAACCGCCGCGATCGCCGGCGAAGCGTCCGGCTTCGAGCGGGTGCGGTGGAAATCGTCCGCCTTTTCGCCGCAGCCGCGCAGGATGCCAAGAATCGTGGCGCCGCGCGCGAGTGCGGTTTCCAGTGATTCCAGCACTAGCGCGCCCGAACCCTCGGCGAGGACAAAGCCGTCGCGGTCCTTGGAGAAAGGTTTTGACGCCTTTTCGGGAATGTCGTTGTGGGTCGACAGCGCTGACAGCAGCGAAAAGCGGATCAGCGCCTCGGCGGTCGCCGAACCGTCGGCGCCGATCGACAGCGCGCGGTCGCATTCGCCGCGGCGGATCGCCTCGACGCCGAGCTGGATGGCGGTGGCGCCGGAAGCGCAGGCGGTCGACAGCGTGATCGGCAGCCCGCGGGTGCCGAAACGGTCGGCAAGCCGGCCGGCGATCGAGCCGAACTGCGTGGTCTCGAAAAAGTCGAGTTCTTTCAATCCGCGCGCCACCCGCAGCAGCCGTTCGCCGCCGGAGTCCAAATCATTGGAATTGTAGAGCGCGAAGCGGTCGTGCCAGTCGAGTTCGACCGGCGGTGAAGCGAGGAAGAGAGGACCACCAAAATCACCGGAATCGAGGCCGGACTCGGCCACGGCCTCACGCGCGGCGGTTTCCGCCAGTTCATAGGTGAGATGGCTGGAGCCCTTCGAGCTCGACGGCAGGAAGTCGACCATGCCGGAGATGCGGGTGTTGAGATGATCGACCGGAAAACGGGTAATCGGATGGATGCCCGACTTGCCCGAGGTCAGCGCCGCCCAATTATCGGCCTTGCCGACGCCAAGCGAGGTCACCACGCCGATGCCGGTGACGGCAACGATCGGCCTGCCCATATGATCGTTCAGATTGGCCATGCGGTAGCCCTCGATCGTCTATCGTTGCGGCATGGATCGTGGACCACCGCATCAGGCGGCGTTGACGAGCGCCATGCCCTCGAATTGGTGATAGCCGATCGCCGTTGCAAGGACGGTTGCGGGAACCCCTTCGAACGGCTTCTCGGCTGCGGCATCAAAAACAGGGTAGGCGGCCTTGCGATCGACGGCCAGCGCCGCCAGTGCCACAGCGAAGGGAAACTGTGCTTCCTTCATGTGTCCGGTCAGGGTCGAGAAACCGCGCGCGGCAATCGCCGGATTGGCGTCGAGCGCGGCTTTCTCGGCGATGGTTGCCGTATGGGCGCCCGACGCGCCCGACATGGCCAGCAATTTGCCGTTCGGCATTGCAGCCTGCTTGAGCAGGGCGGCGATCTGGGCGTCGAGTTCTCCCCGTGGGCGCCTGGCGCGGCCGGAGACGACCGGCCCAAGCTCGGCATAGATCTTGCGGCCGCGGCTTGTCGCGTGTTCGCGCTGCTCCAGCACCAGGAAGGCACCGCCGGATCCAGTCACGACGCCGCCGCCCTCAGCGCCCTGTCTTTGCCAGACCGGCTTCCATGGGCCGCGATGCAGATAGCCGGCGAGTTCATAGCCGAGCAGCATGTCGGAATGTTCGGTCTGGAAGGCGCCGCCGACCAGGATGTGCGTCGACTGGCCGGAGCGGATGCGCGCGGCTGCTGTCTCGACGGCGGCGACGCCGGCTCCTTCCTCGCCCATGAAGGTTCTGGATGAACCGGTCACCTTGTGGACGATGGAGATGTTGCCGGCGAGCAGATTGGAAAGCTGCGCCAGGAACAGTGTCGGCCGCAATTCGGTGGTCAATTTCTCGTTGATCAGCACATCGCGGTCGTTGCGGCTTTCCGAAGCGGCGAGAATGGCGGCATCGACCGCCTCGTCGCGTTCGCCGCCGCCCGCGGCCACGACCATGTCCATGGTCGTGCAGAGTTCGTCATTGCCCTTGATGCCGGCGTCGTCCAGCGCCAGGCCTGCGGCATAGGTGCCGAGCCTCTGCCAGGTTTCCATCTGGCGCTGATCGCCACGTTTGGCGATCTGCAGGTTCCAGTCGATCTCCGGCAATGGATGAACGGTATAGGGTGCAAAGCGCGCCGCTTCGAGCACCGGTTCCAGCCCCGGCTGCACGAGCTTTTGCCAATGGGCGTCCGGACCTTCCCCCAGCGAGGAGACAAGGCCGATACCTGATATGACGACGTCGCGGGGGCTGCTCATGTGCGGCTTTGTGGGTCAGGCGGCAGAGCGCGTCAAGATCGAACGCTCAACCGATGTCAGGCGGTCTTGGCGGCAACCAGCGCGTCGATCTTGGCGCACAGGTTCTTCATGACGAAGTAATCGTCGGTCGAAGCCTTGCCGTCATTGACCTCCTGGGTCCACTTTTCCAGTGGCACCTTGATGCCGAATTCCTTGTCGATGGCAAAGACGATGTCGAGGAAATCGAGGCTGTCGATGCCGAGATCGTCGATCGTGTGGCTCTCGGGCGTAATCGTGTCGATATCGATCTCGCTGGTGTCGGCAATGATCTTGGCGACTTTGTCGAACGTGGTGGACAAGGGCTTTTCCTTCGGTTGCGGGCGGAATCTGTCCGCATCTTGTTTGGGCGCTGTCTAATCGGTTTTTCCCGGCAGGAAAAGGCCTGATGCGCCGGGCGCAGATGGGTAGGGCATCCAGGAAACGCAAGAAGGGCCGCCGGTTTACCCGGCGGCCCCTTCTGTTGACGTCACGTCAGCCTTTGTTTCGATGCAGGTCGTTTTTCCAAAACCGGAACCACTTTGGGCGAGATGCATCAGCTGTCGCGGAGCTTGACCAGATCGTTCAGCAGCCCGCCGGTTCCGTTGTGGACGGTCAGCCGCTCGACCTTGCCGGCGATGGTTTCCAGAGCCTCGAGCTCCTTCAACCGCAGCATCACCGGGTTTTCCGCCATCACCCTGGCCGTGTTGAGGAGGGAACGCGTCGCGTTCGTCTCCTCGCGGCGACGGATGATGTTGGCCTCGGCCTGCTTTTCGGCCGACACCACCTGGTTGAGGATCTCGCGCATCTCGCCCGGCAGGATGACATCCTTGAGCGCGATATCGCTGACCTCCACCCCGATCTCGGCCATATCGGCGCGGACCTTGCCAGCGGCCTCCTCGTCGATCGTCACCTTCTTTTCAAGGATCTGATCGAGTGTCAGCGCGCCAAGGGTCTTGCGGAAGGCGTACTGCAGGGCGCGGTAGAGGGCTTCGGAGAAGTCCTTCACCATGCTGACCGCCTTGACAGGATCGACGACCCGGTATTCGGCCGCGATGTTGACGCGGATCGTCACGCGATCCTTGGTCAGCACTTCCTGCCCGGCAACGTCGAGCGACTGGCGCTTGAGGTCGACGACCTTGATCTGCACCATGCGTCCGACGTTCCAGAAGCCATGCACGCCCGCCGTCAGCGTCCTGACCAGAACACCGTCGATGAACAGCAGTCCGGCCTGACCGTCGACGACCGGATGGACGGACATCAATTCCGCCTTCCGGGCCTGGCCGAGCCGGCGCATGACCGCCGCATCGATGGCGAGATCGACTGATGTGTCGATCAGCGTCACCTTCCACGGGCCGGCATCCGTCCACAGCACCAGCTTGCGGTCCGGCGCCAGCACGGCGTGCAGATTGCCGTCACGCTCGATGATGGCGACATCCGTGCGCCCGGTGCGAACGACGGTGAAATGACGCGCGGCTACATCCGGGAGCTTGTCGAACAACGCCTTCTCGTATGCCGAAACGAATTCCGGGTTCTTCAGATCGTGCCGGGACACTTCGAGGCTGCCGCGCCGGTTGGCGAGCCAGTGCTCGCCCGGCAGCAGGACAGTCTTGATTTCCCCCTTGTGGAGGGTGAGGGCACGTTCGTTTTCCTTTACGAGGACGCGCTCGCGCCCAAGAACCTTGTCGAGAATTGTCATTGTCTTACTCCTGTCGGGCATGGCCCCATGCGAGGCGTCAAGTCATGCGTCGATCGTTCCTTTCGTTTCTCGTTTCACGTCGTCTCTTGCGTCATAGCCCGGGCACGAATGATCCGGGGACTGGTGGCATCAATCCGTGGCGGGCCTTCGGGAGCGGATCGCGGGGCAGTGAAGCGGGCGCCGGAGGCCTTGGCCTCCCTTGCCGGCGACGCTGCGCCTTGATCGTCACCGCGGGCCTGGCCGCGAGCCGATGGCGAAAGACGCTTGGGATGATCCGCGCCCGAGGGCTTGGGCCATCCGTCCAGTCTTTCGCATTCCAGTCCCCGGACCGTTTTTCGGATGGCTTTTCAGGCCAATGGAGAAGGAATCGAACCTTCGACAGTCAGATTAACAATCTGATGCTCTAACCAAACTGAGCTATCCGTGGTGCAGATGAAGGGAATTGAACCCCCGACCTCCGGACCCAAATCCGGCGCTCTCCCGCTGAGCTACATCCGCGATCCCAATCCCAAAGCAGCGCCGTATACAGGGCGGCAAAGCCGCCTGCACGGGCGGAGGCGAAAGCTCCAACCGTTGTGCTCACTTCGGTTCTCGTGACCGGGAGCGCGCCTATAGCCCCTGCGACGGGTTGTCGCAAGCGGCATTGTCGTGGCGGATTTGCGGCTTCTTGCGGCGGTGGCATTTAGGCAACACCGCTTTCGACGTCAGCGATCGCGCGCAGGGCGCTCAGAAGGTGACGCGGCCGAGCACGCGCAGGCCATCGCCCTGCGGCTCCACGACCACGGCCTCGCCTTCGCGCGGTGAGATGCCGGTCAGCGCCACGATGTCTTCCAGATGGGTAACCATGACCAGATTGTCGGAGCCGGAATAGGCGCGGATTTCTTTGAGGATCGCGGCGATCTGCGCGGTTTTCTGCGCCTCGTCGCCCTTCAGGAGATCGAGCGGCGCAAACAGCTCCGGCTCGGCCTCGAAGGCGATGCGGGCAGTGTCGAGGCAGCGGCAATAGCGGCTGGACAACACGCGCTCGATCGGTGCCGCACGGGCGGCAAACAGAGCGCCGATCTTGCTCGCCTGTTGCTTGCCACGCGCCGACAGGTTCATCTGGGTGGCGCAACTGTCGATGTCGAAATTGGCCGGGTCGGTGGTGCCGGTGACCATGGCATGGCGCAGCAGCACGACATGTCCGCCATCGCGCAGCAGCGCCCAGCCTGCATCCGTGGCGTGGGCTACGCCGGGAATAAGAAACAGGAACAACGCCAAGGCAAATCGAATCATCCGCTATCCTTCTCCGGTTCCCGGCAATGGGTTCCGGTGACGGGACATATAGGGACGGTAAAGCCAGCCGAAAGACAAGGCGCGGTCGGCGGGATGCGTAGACCTACTTCTTCGCCATCTGCTTCTTCACCAGATCGATCTTCTGGTCGGTGAGCGGGATGGGGATCGTGTAGCCGGCTTCGGTAAAGCCCTGCTTGGCGTTCTCGAAGAATTCGATCGCCTTTTGATATTCGGCCTTGCCCCCGCCATAGCTGGCCCGATTCCAGCTGACGTCACCGAGATTGTTCTGCGAGAAGGCCCATTGCATAGGCAGGCTTTCCCTGGTGAATACCTTCAGCGTGGCCGCGAAGGCGGCCTCGGCATCACCGAGATATTTGTCGGTGCGTTCGAGATTGCCGAGGTTGAGCAGGCTCATGCCGATGCCGTTCTGGGCGTTGGCCCAGTCGACCGGTGCCGCGTCGACGGTGAGTACTTCGAGGGCTGCCCGGCGGGCCGCTATGGACTCAAGCAGGGTCCTGGAGTCGGCATTGCTCATGCTCAGCCAGTGCAGCGTCGAGCCGAGGCCGGCCTGGGCCAGCGCCCATTGGCGGGGGTTCGTCTCGCGCTTGTACTCGCGCAACGCATCGCGGTAGGCGGCAATGGCTTCACCATAATGTTCCGGCTTGTCGGTGACGCCGCCGAGGAGCTGCAGCGTGTTACCGAGATTGTAGTGGCTCATTGCCCAATCGCGAGGGAACTTTCGTCTGACATAGACCTGCCGGGCTGCCCGGAAGGCGCTCGCCGACTGCTCCAGCTTGGCCGCGTCGCGGGTGCGCTGGCCAAGCGTCTGGTAGATCGAACCGAGATTGTTCTGCGCCGACGCCCAGTCCATCGGGAAACGCTGCCGGGTAAAGACCGTCAGTGCGTCATCATAGGCGGCCGCGGCCTCTTCAAGCGCGCCGGTGCCCACATCGAAGCGGGCGACGCCGCTCAGCGCGTTGCCGAGGTTGAGCCTGCTGGTCGCCCATGAGACGGGGAAGGTCTCACGGGTTCGCACCTCGAGCGCGGCACGGAACGCGTCGGCCGCTTCGTTTATCTTCGCCTTGTCGTTGAGCTGAATGCCGAGCGACACCAGCGTGTTGCCGAGATTGTTCTCGACCATCGCCCATTCAACCGGCGCCTTTTCGCGTGTGTATTCCTCAAGCGCCAGCCGGTAGGCCGCCTCGGCTTGCGTCAGATGTTCGCCGGCGGCCTCGCGCTCGGAAAGCGCATAGAGTGCCAGGCCGAGATTGTTCTGCGAAGCGGCCCAGTCGAGCGGCACTTTCTCGCGCGGGCGTTTCTGGAGCGTCGCGCGCATCGCCACCACCGCCTCGTTCAGGCGCTTCGGGTCGCTCTCGCGCTCGCCGATCTTCAACAGCACATTGGCCAGATTGTTCTGCGCGGCGGCCCAGTTGAGGTCGTCCTTCTCGCGCTCGAACACGACAAGGGAATCGCGAAAGATCCGCGCTGCCTCTTCAAGGCGCGCGGTCTCCGTCTCGCGCTCGCCGATGGTCTGCAGCACCACCGCCATGTTGTTGCGGGTGATGGCCCAGTCGCGATTCTGTTCGCCATTGGGGATGAAGTTCAGGATGGTGCGATAGGCCTCAATGGCGTGCTGCAGCGCATCGAGGTCGCCGGTGGCGTAGCCGTAGGCGTTGAGCGCCTCGGCTTCCTGGTTCTTGTAGTTCCAGCGCAGCTTGTCGTCCCATTTTCCGGCCAGCGAAAACGCCTTGGCATAGTCGCCGGCAGCGGATTTGTAATCGAAGACCAGCCCCGAGGCATCGGCGCGCCTGGCATAGATCGCGGCGTCGGCAAGACGCTTCTGCTTGACGATATCCTCGGCTTGATCGACCGCATCGTTGGTCTGCTCGACCCGGCCGACCGCATCGTCGAGGAATTTGCGCGCCGTCACGATGGCGCCCTGGCCGATCGCCTTGTCGGCGGAAGCGACAAGCCGTTTGATCTCCGGATCGTCGGTGCGCAGTGCTGCACGCTCGGACATCATCTTCTTCAGGCGCTCGGCCTGGGCGTCGAGCACCTTTTGCAGGTCGGTCGGGTCTTCGGGGATCTTTTCCGTGCCGAGCGCCTTCAGCACGCCATAAAGCGCGTCGAGCGGCACGCCTTCCTGCAGCGAGGCCAGTTCCACCTGCGCCCGTTTCGGGTCGGGCAGGTCGGAAATCGTCAGCAGGAGCTGGCGCCTTTCGCCTGTGATCAGTCCGTCGTCGCCGGTCGGCTCCACTGGTGCGACGCCGAAATAGAGCAGCCGGCGCAGGCTTTCATTGATCCAGGGACGCTGCTTCGCTTTTGTGTCGAGATAGACCTCCTCGGTCACCATGCGCATGACCGAGCCGAATTCGGTGCCCTTCATCGCCGCGAGGTGGCGCAGCAGGGCGGACGCGTAAGGGCTGTTTTCGCCGGCGGCGCCATCAAGTGCAGGATGACCTGGTTCTGCGGCAAAGCCGACCACTGTACCCAGGCTCGCGTCGGCCGCCGGTGCATTGCCGAGCGCCTTGGCGCCGCGCACCGGCTCCAACCCGCCGGCGCCTATGGGCGAGGCGGAAGCGGTCGGTGAGCGCCGTACCATGGCATCCGCGGGGAATGGATTGGTGCGGCAGGCGTCGAGCAGCATGATCGTCACCGGCACTGTCTTTTTCAATGCCTCCATGACGGCCGATATCGGCACAAGGCTGGTGCCCGCATCCTTCAGCGACGGGACGTCGGCATCGACCGGAACCAGATAGTTTTCGCCGCCGGCCTCGATGCCATGACCGGAGTAGTAGATGAAGGCGACATCGGCGCCGTCGGCATCTTCGGTGAACCGCTCCAGGTCGCGCTTCAGCTTGGTGGCGTCGCGGTCGGTGACGCTGCGGGCGTCGAAGCCAAGGTCGGTCAGCATCTTGGCCATGTCGCGGGCGTCGTTGGCGGGGTTGGGCAGGGCGGCGATGTGCAGGTAATTCGACTGGCCGATGATCAGCGCCACGCCCTTAAGGCTTTTCGTCTCGGCAACTGCAAGCGCGGTCGCGGCAAGGCAAAGCAGTGCGGCGACGATAGCCGTCAGCCATGCCCGCCGCAAACGACTAAGGTTCGAGAGTCCGACAAAAGCCATTTGTCGTTCGTGTCCGCCCTGATGATCCAAACCCTCTATAACGCTGCCAGCCGATGATGATCAAATTCAGGCGCGATTGCGTCGCGGTCGTGGCTCGCCTATCACGGGAAATTCGCCCGTCACGGTAAAAATGTCTCCGCTCACCGAAACCGTCCTTTTCGTCTTCAGCCTTGTCGCGCTCGGCTATCTCGCCGGGTTTACCGGCTATTTGAAGCCAGCGAGCGGCGAGGGGATAGCCGATTTCGCGATCAGCGTGGCGATGCCGCTGCTGTTGTTCCAGACCATGGTGAATGCCGATTTCCACGGCGTGGCGCCCTGGTCGCTGTGGGGCGCCTATTTCGCGGCCGTGGCGATCACCTGGGCCGCCGGCCATCTCGTCACCACCCGTATCTTCGGCAGGGATGCCCGCGCCGGCGTCGTCGGCGGGGTTTCGTCCGCCTTTTCCAATATCGTGCTGCTCGGCGTTCCCTTCATTCTTGGCATATTCGGCCCGAGCGGATTCGAAGTGCTGTCGCTGCTGGTCTCCGTTCATCTGCCGATCATGCTGATGGCCTCGATCGTGCTGTTCGAAGTCTTCGGCCGCGGGAGCGGCGAACCCGTGCATCCCTTGCGCGTTATCCGGAGCTTCCTCAGGCGGCTTTTCATGAATCCGTTCATCATCGGCATTCTGGCAGGCCTTGCATGGCGCATCACGGGTGCGCCGCTGCCTGACGTCGCCATGCGCCTGGTTGATGCGCTGGCCGATACGGCCGGTCCGGTGGCGCTGTTTGCCATGGGGCTCAGCCTGCGCCGCTTCGGCATTTCGGGCAATGTCAGGCCGGCGTTGGTGCTTTCGGTGCTGAAGCTGTTCCTGATGCCGGCGCTGGTCCTGGTCTT
>NZ_RZTB01000125.1:0-10552 GCF_003997735.1 Mesorhizobium sp. M7A.F.Ca.MR.148.00.0.0
ATAATCCGGCATCAAAATCTCCGCCAAAACCCGAGCCGGCTTCTTGCCACGCCGGTCCGGCGCGGGTCTAGCGATTTGAAACCGGTTTGCCTAGGGCGTGACACGCAACTTTGGCGGAACAGGCAAAAGCGCATCAGCCGCGAGGCGCTATGACAATTCGACCGTGGCCGAAGCATTTCATCGCCGGACCGCCTACAAGCCTGGCTCACCCGATCCCGTTTGAAGGCGAGCCATGCCGACAAAGAACGAGCCTGCAAAGAACGACATGACCACCGACCTTGCGCTGCTCGTCGTGCTGGCGGTGCTCTGGGGCGCCTCCTACACCTTCATCAAGATCGGAGTCGAAACCATCCCGCCGGTCACCTTCATCGCCGCCCGCACCCTGATTGCCGGTGGTATCTTGTTTGCCATCCTCCGCTGGCGCGGGCTCGCCATGCCGGGCGATGCGGCAAGCTGGCGCCGCTTCGCCTTCCAGGCCTGCCTCAACAGCGTCATCCCGTTCACCCTGATCGCCGCGGCGGAACGTTCGGTCGATGCCGGCCTCGCCACCATCCTGAATGCGACCTCGCCGATCTTCACCTTCCTCTTGACAGCGCTCATCACCCGCCACGAGCCGGTCACGGTGCGCAAGCTGATTGGCGTCGGCGCCGGCATTGCCGGCATCTGTCTCATCATAGGCACGCAGGCACTGGGTGGTCTCGGTCACGAGTTGTGGGCGCAGTTGGCCATCGTAGCGGCAACAATCTGCTATGCCGGGGCCGCCATTTTCGGCCGCGGCTTCAAGGGTCTCGATCCGATGCTGCCTGCCGCGGGTTCGATGCTGTGCGGCGCCGTCATCCTCGTGCCCCTCAGTCTGGTGTTCGACCAGCCGTGGACGCTGGCGCCTTCGGCCGCATCGATTCTGGCCCTGCTCGGCCTGTCGGTGTTTTCCACCGCATTGGCCTTCGTCATCTATTTCCGCCTCATCCACACCCTGGGTTCGGTCGGCACCACCTCGCAGGCCTATCTGCGGGTGCCGATCGGCGTCGGCATCGGCGCCCTTTTCCTCGGCGAAAGCCTAGGCTCGACGGCATGGCTGGGCATGGGTTTTGTCGTGGCTGGGGTCGCTGCCATGACCATTCCGGTTCGAAAGCCGGCGTTTGCGCGGTAGAGCAATTCCAGGACAAGTGTGAAGCGGTTTTCCCGGGAAAAGCGCATAGCGCTCTCCCCTTGGGGATTGCGTCAAAGCAAAAGAACCGGCCTGCTTGCGCTCATGCCGTGCTCTGCTTATCTCGGAAGCATCCGCCTTTTCGACGGTGTATGGTGTGACCTGGGGGTAAAGCACGGTGATTTTCGACGCTGCCCGCACTGCGGCCCTCGAGCTGCTCTCGCCTCCCTTTCGGGCCGTGTTCCTCAAGACATTGGGTCTGACGCTGCTGGCGCTTGTCGCCTTGTGGTTCGGCCTGACCAGCCTCGTCGAGTGGCTCGCCCTGCCGTGGCTGCAGACGCTGTTGCCCGGCATACCGTCCTGGGCCGGCTGGCTGGGTGGCATCATCGCCGCGATAGTGCTTGCCTTCGGCATGGCATTGCTCATCGCGCCGGTGACGGCTGTTGTCGCCGGCCTGTTCCTCGACGATATCGCCGAAGTGGTCGAGCGCACCGACTATCCCGGCGATCCGACCGGTCGCGCCATGCCGGCGCTGCGCTCGCTGGTGCTGTCGGCGCGATTCCTCGGCGTCGTCATTCTCGGCAACATCGTCGCCCTGCTGCTTCTGCTGGTGCCGGGCGTCAACATAGCCGCCTTCTTTATCGTCAACGGCTATCTGCTCGGGCGCGAGTTCTTCGAATTCGCTGCCATGCGCTTTCGCGGGGAAGAAGAGGCCAGGGCCTTGCGCAGGCACTATGCCGGCACGGTGTTTCTCGCCGGGCTGCTCATCGCGGCTTTCCTCGCCGTGCCGTTGCTCAACCTGCTGACGCCGCTCTTCGCCGCCGCCGTGATGGTGCATCTGCACAAGGCGATCTCGGTGCGGGAAGTGGCTCGCTCCTCGCGCCGCTGAGCATTTTCTTCAGCGCAACAGGAATCCGCGTCCGAGCTCGTCGTCCGCTTCGACGATAAACTCCGTCCTGCCACTATAATAGGCGCCGCCGCCGACGCGGGCGATGATCGCCCCGTGCGGGCCAGCCTTCGCCGTCCGCACCACGGCTCCCGAAAGCCGCGAGCCGGCAATGCTTTCGAATGTGCGCGTCTGTCCGATCGCGATCTCGCCCTTGGCATGCATGGCCGCCAGCCTTGCGGTGACGCCGGAGCCGGTCGGCGAGCGGTCGACCTCCGCCTCGGCGAAGACGCAGATGTTCTTGGTCACCCCATCGGAAAAAGCATCGCGGCCATCGGTCAGGATGGTGCCGTAGAGGAAGGCAAGGTCGCCGTGGTCGGGATGCGACAGCGGAAATTCGGCCTTGAGCCTGTCCGTCAGCGCCGTTGCCGCATCGACGAAATCGCGCACCCGGCTTTTGCCGAATTCGAGCCCGAATTGGTGACAATCGGCCAGCGCGTAGAAAGCCCCGCCATAGGCGACGTCGAAGCCGATCGTGCCGTGGCCCGCCAGCTCTATTGTCTGGCCGCCGGCGAACAGGAACGCTGGCACGCTTTCGAACGCCACCGCACCGGCCTTGCCGTCCCTGACCTCGACGGAGGCGACGACCAGCCCGCACGGCGCCTCGATATTGACTGTCGTGATTGGTTCCTGTTTCGCCACCAATCCTTCATCTACGGCGTAGCGGCCGAGCGCGACGATGGCGTGGCCGCACATCGTCGAATAACCCTCATTGTGCATGAACAGCACGGCGAGGTCGGCGCCGGGCAGGTCGGGTTCGACCAGCAAGGCGCCATACATGTCGTAATGGCCGCGCGGCTCGAACATCAGGATCTTCCTGAGATGATCGAGATGGTCGCGCACATAGGCGCGCTTTTCCAGGATCGTGCCCTTGGGGACACTGGGATAGCCGCCGGTGACGATCCTGAGCGGCTCGCCGCCGGTATGCATATCGACGACGGTGAGCGTCATGCGATGGGCCCCGTTCAAGCTGAAGACTTGCCGAAGAGGGCCTGCAATTTGCCGAATGGCATGGCGGCGCGGGTGAAGCCGAAGGTGCCGTCCTGCTGGATCTCGCGCGCCGCCGTTTCCAGCATGCCATAGGCGAAATTGGTCAGCCACGGCCCGAGCGAGATGCGCTTGACGCCGGCCATGGCGAGGTCGGCGATGGTGAAGCCAGGCTTTGCCATGACATTGACCGGCTTGCTGACCGCCGAGCAGAGCGTGCGGATCATCTCGACGTCGGCGATGCCTGGCGCGTAGAGCACGTCGGCACCGGCCTTCTCGAATGCCTGCAGCCGCTTGATGGTGTCGTCGAGGTCGGACTTGCCCCACAGGAAATTCTCAGCCCGCGCCGTGAAGACGAAATCGCGCTTCAGCGCCCGCGCCGCTTCCACCGCCGCCGCAACGCGCTCGACGGCGTGCGCGAAATCATAGATCGGCTTGTCCGGATCGCCGGTGTGGTCCTCGATCGAGCAGCCGGCAAGACCGGCCGCTTCCGCCGCGAAGATGGTTTCGGCGGCCTGCTCGGCGCTGTCGCCCTTGCCTTTCTCGAGGTCGGCGGAGACAGGCAGGCTGGTCGCCGCCGTCACCTCGCGGCAATGGTGGATCATCTGGTCGAAGGTTACGGCGCCATCCGGCAGGCCGCGTGAAAAAGCAAAGCCGGCGCTGGTCGTCGCCAGCGCCGTGAAACCGAACGAGGCCAGCAGCTTCGTCGTGCCAATATCCCAGGGATTGGGCATGACGAAGGTCGAGGCATGCAGGTCGCGAAAGATCTTGCCCTTGTCCATGGTAGTTCCCCCATCATGTGCGGTGTGGCGAAGCGGATTTTATCCTGCCCTATTTGACCGGGCAAACGAATGCGGTTGGTTCAGAAGCGTTTGGCGTTCTCTCCTGCCAATTTGTCCAGCGCGTCGGAATCCTTGGCGTAGCGCGATGTTGTCTTGTCCCAATGATAGGTGACGGAGATGCCGTGAGACTCGGGCTTGGGCGGCTGGTCATCGCAGCTTTCGCCGTTCAGCACAGTGGCATCGGTGACCGTCACCTTGATGGCGGCATAAGGCTGGCCGTCGGCGACGGTCTGCAAAGCCACGTCCTGCTTGCGGCTGTAGGCGCACAGGTTTTCATCGAACGTATAGATCATGTCGATCGGTTCGAACTTGTCGTCGCGGATCATGATCAGCGGCGTGATCACATAGTTCTGGCTCGAATTGAAATGCGCGCTCATGGTGATGAGGACGTCATCGTTGGCGCTGACCGAAAGTCTGCCCGGCTCGCAGAAATAGGTACCGCGGTCGAGCGCGACATTGACGGCGTCGAGCAGCTTCGGCTTGGCGGTGATGTCGTAGAGCGCCAGCACAGCATAGCCTTCGGCGCTGTCGGGAGAATCGCCAAGGTCGAACAGCATGGTCAGCCGATCCTTGCCGCCGGCCTTGATGGCAAGCACCGCGGCATTGGAAAAGCCCGAGGTCTCGGGCGGCGAACCGCCGCTGTCCGGTCCCTCGATATGGCGCATCCCGATCGGCAATCCGCCCCTGTAGAAGCCGTGATTGTCCGCGGCAAGGTCGGGGATGACCATCCTCGCGAGGTCGAGATAGGTGACATCCGTGCGGCCGGGCAGCGCGCTGCCGAGCTCCGGAAAGCTGATGGCTTGCGCGCCGGCCGCGGTCCATAGAAACGGCGCCAGCATCAAGGCGAGGATGAGGCGGAGCAGGCTGGGGTTCATGCGTGGCCTCGAGTTGGCGGCGCCAAGCTAGCACGGACAATCGAGGCGTACAGCTGCAGGCTGAAGATCAAGTCAGTGGATCGGCACCAGCCCGGCCAGCTCACGCATATCATCGAACAGGATGCCGCCGGCCTGGATCAGGCCGGCGCGGTCGGAATAGGGATCGGCATGGTAGGAAAACACCCGCATGCCGGCGGCGATCCCGGCCTGCGTGCCGGCGACGCTGTCCTCGATGACGATGCAGTCGGCAGGCGCGAAGCCCATGGTCTTGGCCGCATGCAGGAACAGGTCCGGGAACGGCTTGCCACGACTGACCATGGTCGAGGAAAACATCACGTGTTCGAACAGCGGCAGCAGCCCGGTCTGGCCAAGCGTGATGTGCATCTTCGACACCCGGGCCGAGGTGGCGACGCAATAGGCGATACCGGCTGAACGCACGGCTTCGACGAACTCGCGGACGTAGGGGATCGCTTCGACGCCGTGGGCAAACAGGTCCGGCAGGCCGGCGTTCCAGCGATCGACGAAACCGGCGCCGAGCCTGACGCTGGTCTCTTCTTCGATCTCTTTCTGCACCGACGCCATGCTGCGGCCGGAGAAATTCTTGCGGCAATATTCGAAGCTTGTCGGATAGCCGGCAGCGATCAGCCATTCGGCGAGACGCCGATTGGCCAAATTCTCTGTATCGACCAGGATCCCGTCGCAGTCGAAGATGACAAGCTTAGGCAGTTTAGGCATCAGGCGGTGCCGGTCGATCCGAACCCGCCCGCGCCACGCGCCGTACCACCGGCCAGACTGCGCTCTTCCACGGTCGCCTGGGCCACCGCAGCGAAGATGATCTGGGCGATGCGCATGCCGCGCGTCACGGCAAAGTCTTCATCGCCGAGATTGATCAGCAGCACCTTCACCTCGCCGCGATAGTCGCTATCGATGGTGCCGGGCGTGTTGAGGACGGTCAGGCCGTGCTTGAAAGCAAGTCCGGAGCGGGGCCGCACCTGGCCCTCCATGCCTTCCGGAATTTCCAGGATCAGCCCGGTCGGCACCAGAGCGCGCTTTCCCGGAAGGATCAGCAGCGGCCGGTCGTCCGGCACAGCGGCGCGCAGATCCATGCCGGCGGCACCAGTGCTTTCATAGGCGGGAAGGGGAAGTCCTTCAGCATGCGGCAACCTGACGAAGCCGACGGTCGGACCGATGACGGAGGAAGTTTGAAGGGCTGCGCGCATAAAATCGATCCTATCGGCGCGAACGGCGATTCGGTCAACTCGACTGTAATTCTATCAACGGCTTTCTTTTGGGCGGCACGATGGCCTACCGCAGTTCCATCGGAACGACGGTCGTTTCCTTGATTTCCTCCATCACGAACGACGCGGAAACGTCCGACAGCGCCACCTTGGCGATCAGCCGCTGGTAGAGCCGATCATAGGCCTTCACGTCGGCGACGCGGGCGCGCAAGACATAATCGAGGTCGCCGGACATGCGGTAGACGCCGGTGATCTCGGGAAAGCCGGTCACCGCCGCCCGGAACTTCTGCAGCCACTCCGGATCGTGGTTGGACGTGCGGATCAGGATGAAGACGGAAAGGCCAAGCCCGAGCTTTTCGGCATCGACCAGCGCCACCCTGCCGGTGATGACACCAGCCTCTTCCAGCCGCCTCACTCGGCGCCAGCAGGCATTCCGCGACAGCGCCACCCGTTCCGACAGCTGGTGGACCGACAGCGTGCCGTCGCGTTGCAGCTCAGTGAGCAATTTCCGGTCGATTTCGTCAATTTCCAGCGTCATGTGGGATATTTGTCCCAAGGATCACCGAAATACAAGGACATTTTGAGACCGATGAACCGGCGAAGCGTGTCAGGATACTCATATCAGGAACTTGAAGCGCTGAAGGGGAACCAGCATGTCGGTCGCCAAGATTTTCACCTCTCATCCGGCCAAGGTCGGCGAAACCTATTTCAGCCACATGGGCTTTGCCGCCTGGTTTTCGTCGCGCCTGTTGATGGCGGCTTGTGCTGCGCTCGTTCATGCTTTCTTGCCATTTCTGTTTGAAACTACCGCCAGCCGAATCGTTCGCGAGCTTTACGAGCGGACGCACAACAGAGGCACACACGCGATCAAGGAGCCTGCGGCTCTTATGGATCGCGCCTAGAGGACGACAGAAGCGATGTGCCGGTGGGCGGCCTATCTCGGTGAAGCGGTCTTTCTCGAAGACATCCTCACGGCGCCCTGTCACTCGCTGATCGCCCAGAGCCATTGCGCCCAGGAAGCGAAATCGCCGACCAATGGCGACGGCTTCGGCCTTGCCTGGTATGGCGACCGCCCGGAGCCGGGTCTCTATCGCGATATCCTGCCGGCCTGGTCCGATCCCAATCTGAAAAGCCTGTGCCGGCAGATCGCATCCGGCCTGTTCCTGGCCCATGTACGGGCGTCCACCGGCGGCGCCACCAGCCGCATGAATTGCCATCCGTTCATCTCCGGCGCCTGGTCGTTCATGCACAACGGCCAGATCGGCGGCTTCGAGAAGATCCGCCGCGCGCTGGAGAATTCGCTGTCAGACGCCGTCTTCGACCAGCGCGAAGGCACCACCGATTCCGAACTCTTTTTCCTGCTGATGATCGACGAAGGGTTGGCCGGCGATCCGCAAGGCGCGGTGTCCCGCGCCACTAGCCGCGTGCTCGAAGCCTCGCGCCGCGCCGGCCTCGAACCAGCGCTGAAGCTCACCGCCGCCTTCTCGGATGGACAGGCGCTGCATGCGGTGCGCTATGCCACCGACGCCCACGCGCCGACGCTCTACACCTCCGTCTTGCGCAAGGGCGGCGGCCGCTGCATCGTGTCCGAGCCGTTCGACCGCGAGGGCGGCGACTGGCAAGCGATCCCGCCATCGAGTTTTGTCACGATGACGCGGGACGGCATCAGCATTCGCCCGTTTGCTCCAGCGGCGGCAAAGCTGGCGCTGGTCGGGTAAGTTTCTTCGCCGGATCGCAAATGCTGCAAAGTCGCGGGCCAGCGCCCCCCTCTGTCCTGCCGGACATCTCCCCCTCAAGTGGGGAGATTGGCAGTTTCGGCTTCAGCGCTTTCTCGCTGGCGGTGCTGACGGTAGAGATTGGCGAAAGCGGTCGTGACATCCAATCTCCCCACTTTGAGGGGGAGATGGCCGGCAGGCCAGAGGGGGGCGCTGTCCCGCCGGTCTTTAACGTTCTGAACCGCCGTGACAGCTCCGGCCCAGGCCCACCGCGAACGGGAATTCCCTCTTCAACCTCTACCAGGCAAATCCATGCCTCAAACGATCGCCGATTTGAAAACGCGTTCCGCGTGTTCGGGGGTAAGTATAGTACTCTTATCGACATTAAAGAGTTGGAGTCGGCGATGAGCGACCACCACATCACCAAGATCGCCAGCGGCATGGATCGGCTTTCGCCGTCGCGTCAGTCGATGCCGGTCGCCTCCGGCCCTGGAGGACCATTTGCCATCTCGCTGCCATCAAAGCGCATTTTTGTGTCCCTGTGGGCACAAAGGCTGGCCAAAGTGGCCGGCGCGGCTTGAAAACGAAGCAAAATCAGCAGTTCTCGGCTTGTACATCATGTCACTAGAATTTATGTGTCATGCGGGCTCGGACGCGGCGGCAACGCCCGCCAGGCGTTTTGCAACCGATGGTTCCATGCCGTCGCATGCCAGAGAAATTTTGATCTCATGCTCACCAAAAAAGGTAAGTACGGCCTCAAGGCGCTTGTCCACCTCGCGCGCTTGCCGGCCGGACAGCTCGCCTTCGTCAACGACGTCGCCACCGGCAACAACATCCCGAAGAAGTTTCTCGACGCCATCCTGGGCGAGTTGCGCAATGCCGGCTTCGTCCAGAGCCGCAAGGGCAAGGATGGCGGCTATCGCTTGGCGCGCCCCGCCGATGAGATCAAGGTCGGCCATGTCGTGCGCGTCCTCGACGGTCCGCTGGCGCCGATCCCCTGCGCCAGCCGCACCCAGTACCAGCGCTGTGAAGATTGCAACGAGGCGACATGCCAAGTCCGACATCTGATGCTCGAGGTCCGGCAGGCGATCGCCGAGGTGCTCGATCAGCGCAGCCTCGCCGAAATGCGCGATATCTCTCTCGACGACCCGCCGGTTGCGAGGGACATCGGCGATCTGCCGGTCGCGGTGAAGGTCCAGGCCTGACACTGGCGTTGCGCAGAGCGAAGGCACGCCTATGACCGGGCGCGCCAACTCCATCATCATTGTCGGCGGCGGCGCCAGCGGCGTCGTGCTGGCCGCACATCTCCTGAAGTCGCCCAATCCCGACCTGCGCGTCACGCTGATCGAAAGGCGCCCGCATTTCGGCCAGGGCATCGCCTATTCGACGCTGCTGTCGGCGCATGTCTTGAATGTCAGTGCCGCCGGCATGAGCGCCTATGCCGACGATCCCGGCAATTTCTGGCGCTGGCTGCAGGAGCGCGGCCTGGCAACGGCCGAGCAGGCGCCCTTCTATGCGCCGCGCAGCATCTATGCCCGTTACCTCGGCGAGTTGCTCGACGAGCTGCAGGCGCGCGAAAAGCAGACCGGGCGGCTTCGGTTGATCCGCGAGGAAAGCCTCTCGATCACGCCCACCGCATCCGGTGTCGAAGTGGCGCTGGCCAACGGCACCAGCGTCGTTGCGCATCTCGCCGTGCTGGCCACCGGCCACGACGAGGAGCCGGCGCAAGGCCATGCCATCAGGATGGGATCGGAAGCCGATACAGCACTTCCGACCGACGCCGGCGTCATGGTGCTGGGCACCGGCCTGAGCATGGTCGATGCCTTCCTGGCGCTGGAACAGCGCGGCCATCGCGGCGACATCATGGCTGTGTCGCGGCGCGGCCTGTTGCCCTCGCCGCATCGCAAGGGCAATCCGATCAAGCTCGACGTCGCCGACATTCCGCTCGGCACCCAGCTCTCCTATTTCGTCGGCTGGTTCCGCGACCTGATCAAGGAAAACCAGAAGGCCGGCATCGACTGGCGCGACGTCGTCGACGGCCTGCGGCCGTTCAACCAGAAGATCTGGCAGAACTGGCCGGCTTCCGCCAAGCGCCGCTTCGTCGAGCACACCAAGGCCTGGTGGGACATCCACCGCCATCGCATGGCGCCCGAGGTCTACGCCCGTGTCACCGAAGCCGTGCAATCCGGCCGCATCCGCCTGGTCGCCGGCCGCGTCGTCGACATCGCGCGCAACGGCGAATTCACCGTCCAGGTCCAGTCGCGCCACACGCAGCGTCTCGAGACCTTCGAGGTCGCCCGCATCTACGATTGCTCTGGTATCGTCAGGGACATCTCGACCTCGTCGAACAGCGTCGTGCGCTCGCTGGTCGACCGCGGCCTGGCACGGCCGGATCCGCTGCGCATCGGCCTCGATGTATCGGCCAAATGCGAGATCATCGCCGGCGACGGAACCGTCTCTGCCAAGATCCTCGCCGTCGGCCCGCTGACGCGCGGCACCTTCTTCGAGATCGACGCCATTCCCGATATCCGCGTGCAGTGTGCGAGGCTGAGCAAGCAGCTGCTGGGGTGAGAGGCTCCGCGCAAACCCCAACGCCGTCGTCATCCTAGGGCGGAGCAGGAGCGAAGCGACGTCGCGGAGACCCTAGGATCCATGCCGCGACCTGCGAGCTTTGCGGCGGTGCAAACCTGTCGATGCAGCCGGATGCTTCCAAATTAATTCTGCACCGCTGCATTCTTCGACCAATGTCACGGCATGGATCCTAGGGTCTACACTCCGCTTCGCGTCGCTTCGCCCTAGGAT
>NZ_RZTB01000125.1:10561-16310 GCF_003997735.1 Mesorhizobium sp. M7A.F.Ca.MR.148.00.0.0
CTTCGTCATCCTAGGGCGGAGCAGGAGCGAAGCGACGTCGCGGAGACCCTAGGATGACGAACGCGCGGAGGGTTCGCCTGACTTCGAAGCGACTCTCGCCAACGCAAACCCGGAATTTCATTCCGCATCTGGCCGGTTGATTGGCACGATCTATCTTCTTTCCGACTGCAAAGGGCTGGAAAAGAGGATACGCTGCCGCCCTGCCCAGAGGCGGTGGCTTGGTTATGGAGCATCGATATGAGCGAGCACGAGATCGCCGCAGCCGACGAATTATCCCGCCTGCGTCCGCCCTACAAATCGGTGCTCGATCTGATCGGCCAGACGCCGGTTGTCGAGCTGACCAAATTCGATACCGGCAAATGCCGGCTGTTCATCAAGCTTGAAAGCCAGAACCCGGGCGGCTCGATCAAGGACCGTATCGCGCTGTCGATGATCGCCGCGGCTGAAAAGCAGGGCAAGCTCCGGGGCGGCGGCACCATTGTCGAGGCGACCGCTGGCAATACCGGCCTCGGCCTTGCCCAGGTCGGCATCCCCAAGGGCTACCGCATCGTGCTGGTCGTGCCCGACAAGATGTCGCGCGAAAAGATCCAGCATCTGCGCGCGCTCGGCGCCGAGGTGCGCATGACGCGCTCCGATGTCGGCAAGGGCCATGCCGAATATTACCAGGACATGGCCGAGAAGATCGCTGCGGAAACGCCCGGCGCCTTCTATGCCAACCAGTTCGCCAACCCGGCCAATCCGCTGGCGCATGAAACCACCACCGGCCCGGAGATCTTTTCGCAGCTCGACGGTGACGTCGATGCGGTGGTCGTCGGCGTCGGCTCCGGCGGTACGCTGACCGGGCTTGGCCGCTACTTCGCCAAAGTGTCGCCGAAGACCGAAATGGTGCTGGCCGATCCGGTCGGCTCGGTGCTGGCGCCGCTGATCAAGACCGGCAAGATGGAAGAGGCCGGCAGCTGGACCGTCGAAGGCATCGGCGAGGATTTCGTGCCGCCCAACGCCGATCTATCGCTGGTCAAGAAGGCCTATTCGATCCCCGACAAGCAGAGCATGCTGGCCGTGCGCGACCTCTTGTCGAAGGAAGGTATCCTCGCCGGCTCATCCTCGGGCACGCTTTTGTCCGCCGCGCTGCGCTATTGCCGCGAGCAGACGGTGCCCAAACGCGTCGTCACTTTCGTCTGCGACAGCGGCAACAAATATCTGTCGAAAGTGTTCGACGATTTCTGGCTGGCCGAGCAAGGTCTTGCCGAGCACGAACAGCATGGCGATCTGCGCGACCTGGTGATGCGCTCGCACCGCACCGGCGACACCGTCTATGTCGGCCCGGACGAAAGCCTGCTCAACGCTTATGGCCGCATGCGCCGTTCCGATGTCTCGCAGCTGCCGGTGCTCGACAATGGCAAGCTCGTCGGCATCGTCGACGAAAGCGACATCCTGGCCAAGGTCGACGGCCCCTATGACGGCCGCTGGGAGCGCTTCAACGGCCCGGTGCGCACGGCGATGACCTCAAATCTGCACACGCTGCAGGCCAGCCAGACGCTGGATGCGCTGCTGCCGGTCTTCGACCGCAACGAGGTAGCCATCATCTTCGACGGCGACGAGTTCGTCGGCCTGATTACCCGCATCGACCTGATCAACCATCTGAGGCGCGCACGATGACCGCTGAAACACCACCACCGGGCAAGAACCGTCTGGCTTTCTCGACGCGTACCATCCATGGCGGCCAGAGCCACGACCCGCTGACCGGCGCGGTGATGGTGCCGATCTACGCCACCTCGACCTTTGCCCAGCAATCGCCCGGCGTGCACAAGGGCTTTGAATATGCCCGCAGCCAGAACCCGACGCGCTTTGCCTTCGAGCGCGCCGTGGCTGATCTCGAAAGCGGCTCGGCCGCCTTTGCCTTCGCGTCCGGCCTGGCGGCGATCGCCACCGTGCTGGAACTGCTCGATTCCGGCGCCCACATCGTCGCCACCGACGACATCTATGGCGGCTCGTTCCGGCTGATGGAGCGGGTGCGCAAACGCTCGGCCAATCTGCAGGTCTCGTTCGTCGACTTCACCGACCTCGCCGCCGTGGAAGCGGCGATCCGGCCCGAGACAAAAATGCTCTGGGTCGAAACGCCGACCAACCCGCTGCTGCGCATCGTCGACCTCGAAGGCGTCGCCGCACTTGCCAGGCGCAAGGGGATTTTCACGGTTGCCGACAACACTTTCTGCAGCCCCTATATCCAGCGGCCGCTGGAGCTCGGCATCGACATCGTGGTGCATTCGACGACGAAATATCTCAACGGCCATTCCGATATGGTCGGCGGCGTCGCCGTCGTCGGCGACAACAAGCATCTCGCCGCCCAGCTGAAATTCCTGCAGAACGCCATCGGTGCCATTTCGGGTCCGTTCGACAGTTTTCTGGCGCTGCGCGGGCTGAAGACGCTGGCGCTACGCATGGAGCGTCATTCCGCCAACGGCCTGAAGATCGCGCAGTGGCTGGAAGCACGCCGCGACGTGCGCCGCGTCATCTATCCCGGCCTCGCCAGCCACCCGCAGCACGCCGTCGCCGTCCAGCAGATGCATGCCTTCGGCGGCATGATCACAGCCGTGCTCGACCGCGACCTCGCCGGCACCAAAAAGTTCCTCGAACGCACGCAGCTGTTCACGCTGGCCGAAAGCCTCGGCGGCGTGGAGAGCCTGATCGAGCATCCGGCACTGATGACGCATGGCTCCATTCCGGCCGAGAAACGGGCCGAGATCGGTATATCGGATTCGCTGGTAAGATTGTCGGCGGGGATCGAGGATGGAGATGATCTGATCGCGGATTTGGAGCAGGCGCTGGGGGGATAGACCCTCAAATCGCCAAAATCGGCGCCGCCCCTCATTGCCATGCCGGGCATTTCTCCCCGTATAGCGACGGGGAGAAAGACGCTAACCGCGGCCGCCGGTGATTGGCGTAAGCGCCGATAACAGCGTCCCTCGCCCCGTTTACGGGGAGAGGATGCCGGCAGGCAGGTGAGGGGCGGCGCTGACGTTCCAGGTTCACGCATCAGCCCAATTGACGCCGCACCCCATCTGCCCGAAGTCTAGCGCCCATGGCCACACACGCCCCACCCAAACCCACCGACACCCCTCTCACCTTCGCGGTGCTGGTCTTCCCCGGCTTTCCGATGATGGCGTTCAGTTCGGTCATCGAGCCGCTGCGTGCCGCCAATGTCCTGGCGAAAAGAGAATGCTATCGCTGGATCATCGTCGGTGGCACGAAAGGCTCGGTCGAGGCCTCGAACGGCGTCGTCATCCAGCCGGGTTTTTACGCCGAGGACGCGCCGAAGGTCGATCGCATCGTCGTCTGCTCGGGCGGCGATGCCGATCATCTCGTCGCCGAGGACGCGGCACACTGGATCCGCAAGAGCCTGCGCAACGGCGCCCATATCGGCGCGGTGGCGGATGCGGCGTTCTTCCTCGCCCGCGCCGGCCTGCTCGACGGTCATGCCTGCACCTTGCACTGGACCAGCCAAGCCGCCTTCACCGAAGCCTTCCCCAACATCGAGCTCAGGCGCGACCTCTATGTCATCGACCGCAAGCGCTTCACCTCGGCCGGCGGCGTCGGCAGCCTCGACATGATGCTGGAGATCATCACCCGCGACTATGGCGCGGAGCTTGCCGCCGGCGTCGCCGAATGGTTCGTGCACAGCCAGTTGCGCTCCAGCATCGACCGCAAGATGATGCCGCTGCGGCTGCGCACCGGGGTCCAGAACGAGCTGGTGCTGTCGGCCATCGCCATCATGGAGGACGCGGTCGAAGAACGGCTCGGCATGGCCGAGCTGACCGCAAAGCTTGGCGTCTCCTCCGACAAGCTCGAGCGCTCCTTCCGCTCCGAACTCGCCATCTCGCCCAATGGCTATTACCGCCGGCTGAGGCTGAAACGTGCCGCCGACCTGCTGGCGCATTCGACGCTCGCCGTGCGCGACGTGGCGCTGGCGTGTGGGTTTGCATCGATGTCGAGTTTTGCGCGGGCGTTTCGCGAGGAGCACGGGCATCCGCCGAAACTGGCGAGACGGCATTAGGTGTCGCTCCCTGACGGGTGTGACGTTGGCGGGACAGCGCCCCCCTCTGTCCTGCCGGACATCTCCCCCTCAAGGGGGGAGATCGGACTGCATTTCTGCTTTCGCCAATCTCGGATGTTGCAAAGAAGAACGGCGGCGTCGAAACTGCCAATCTCCCCCCTTGAGGGGGAGATGCCCGGCAGGGCAGAGGGGGGCGCGAAGGATCGCGACGCAACCGATTAGCCAGCGGCATCCCGCACAACACCTGCGGTTTTCCGCACAATCCATTCGCCCCTCCTGCGCCATGCTCCGACCTCGCAACCCAGCCAAGGCCGTACCCCATGAGCATCGTCGTATTCGACCCCGACAGCACCGAGGATGTGGACTTCAAGGACCGCATGCGCCACCCCGCAGCGGCCGATCCGGCCGGCGGCATGTGGCTGTCGGACACCGAGCCGTCCTTCATCGATGCCGATGCGCTGCGCAAGGGCCGGCTGGCGAAACTGCGCGGCTGGATGCGTGAGGCCGGTTATGGCGGCGTCGTGTTGTTCGACCCCTACAACCAGCGCTATGCCACCGGCTCGCGCAACATGTTCGGCTATTTCCTGCGCAACTCGACCCGCTATTTCTTCATTCCGACCGACGGGCCGATCGTGCTGTTCGAATACCCGCAGAGCTATCATGTCTCGATGGTGCTCGACACGATCGACGAGGCGCGGCCTTCCAAGCTGGTCTGGTCGTCGGTGTCGGGCCGCGACGACGAGACCGCCGGTCCCTTCGCCGACGAGATCGCCGAGCTTCTGAAGCAGCATGGCGGTGGCTCGATGAAGCTCGGCCTCGACCGCTGCAGCCATCTGCAGGCGCTGGCCCTGGAAAAGCGCGGCTGCGAGGTCCGCGACTGCCAGGGCGAGATCCTGGCGGTGCGCGCGGTGAAGACGCCCGAGGAAGTCAAATGCCTGCAGGTGTCGATGGCCGGCGCCGAGGCCGCCGTCTATGCGGTGCGCGAGGCGATCAAGCCCGGCGTCTCCGAAAACGACCTGTTCGCCATCATGTATGGCGAGGTCATCCGCCAGGGCGGCGAGTTCATCGAGACGCGGCTGCTGACATCGGGCCAGCGTACCAATCCGTGGTTCAACGAGGCCAGCGGCCGCAAGATCCGGCCCGGTGAGCTGCTGGCGCTCGATACCGACACGATCGGCTGCTACGGCTATTATTCGGATTTCTCGCGCACCTTCCGCTGCGGGCCGGGCAAGCCGACGCCCTACCAGAAGTCGCTCTACCGCATGGCGCACGACCAGGTTCAGCACAACATCTCGATCGTCAAACCCGGCATGGCGTTCCGCGAGATCGCCGAGAAGGCGTGGAAAATCCCGGACCGTTTCGTCGACCAGCGCTACACCTCGGTCATGCACGGCGTCGGCATGCATGGCGAAACGCCGTTCATCGCGCATGCCATGGATTACGAGACCTATGGCCGTGACGGCCATATCGTGCCAGGCATGGTGGTGAGCGTGGAAAGCTATATCGGCGAGAAAGGCGGCCGCGAGGGCGTCAAGCTGGAGGACGAGATCCTGATCACTGAGACGGGCACGGAGCTGCTTTCGCGCTTTCCCTATGAGGACGAGTTTCTGGAGACGCAGGTTTGATGCGGGCTACCAATGAGCGCCTCGTTCCCTGGCGCCCCCCTCTGTCCTGCCGGACATCTCCCCCCTTGAG
>NZ_RZTB01000126.1:0-2362 GCF_003997735.1 Mesorhizobium sp. M7A.F.Ca.MR.148.00.0.0
GGCCAAGGCTTGGTGACCTCGACCGGCAGCGGGGACGCTACCGCTTTCAAACGAAAAGCCCGCCACCTTTTGGGGAGCGGGCTTTCCAAAACTGTCATTTTCTTGATTAGGTTCCGGAAGAAACCGTAGACGAGCTGGGCGAAGCCGTTACCGACGACAGCCGCTGACGTTTCGTGAAAACGGGCTTCTGATAGGTCTTCTTCATCGACATTCCCCTTTGCCAATCCGCAATGTGTCACTCTTTGCCTTCGACCGGCCAGCGTGTCAATCGCTCGACAAAAAAGCCCGCCACCTCGCGGCAGCGGGCAGGTCTGTAGTAGCTGGGATCAACCAGCATAGGTCAAACGAGCGGCGGATCGGTTGGTTGCCGGGCTATCGCCCTTCCGTTGAAGACGCGTCCCATTCAACGACGGGAGGTCCATCTACTTGCCGCAAGCCCTTCATCGCTGACAACCGCTTTTCCGCTGCCTCCTCTTGCGTCGCTTGGAACTCTTTGTCTGCGGATCCGTCAATCAAGACCTTCTGTAATCTGACGATGTCGTAATCCCGCCAGACCACGAGCCCCATTCGCGCAAGGGCCAACACCATGCCACCGGCCAATAAGCCCGACATGAGGCGACGCACTTTTTCCGGCCAAAGAGCGACTACCGGTGGAGTCACAACGACGAGGTAAATGAGTACGCCGACCAACACCACGTTGATAAGTAAGATTGACAGGTACTCCTGCTGGAGCTTTACAATCTTTGCGGTCAGGTTCTTTCGCCCTTTGGGTTCGAGGCTCTTCCAGTCGAGGGTAGGCATACCTCGATTAAGGCGCACGAGCACGGCAGCAGCCATTATCGAGAGCGCTACTGTGGTAGGCTGAAAACCAAGAAACAAGTCTTGAAGGTCTACCCGCCAAGCGGCTAATCCGGCCGCAAGGCCGACAGCTATGAGCGTTAGCAGCCTGAACGTCATGCCACTATCTTACCATCACGAACAAACCGTGAATACACCTCCTGGAGCTGATCGGACACATTATTAAAATCCAAGAGGTTCGAACCGACGTGAGGAAGGTCGAAGGGCATGTTCGTTCGTAGGATCGCATCACCGTCAGAGAGCTTCCCATCCCGACCTTCGACCTGAACCGTCCCGTCGGTTATGTCAGCCAAATCGTTTGCCAGCTTTTTCAAATTGGCTTTCGATTCCTCGGTCCTCTTGCCCCGAACCTTGACCGAGGCGTCAACCGTTAGATACTCATCTGGGCCGAGACTGGCCACGAGGGACTCAGTTTTGGCGGGTCCTAAAAGGGCTTCCACGATAGGTAGGGCTTGTTGGAATTGCACAAACCGATCCCCGACAGACCGAAGCGTTCGGCGGATGACTGAGCCTTCCGGCGGAGCATCGATAGTGTCAACTCTAAAGCTTGGGACCGTGCTACCCTTAACCCGGAGGTTCCTGATGTCGCCGATATCACCCGATATTTGAGATCGGTCGAATTCCGATTGCAAAGTGAAACTCCCCCCGGGTGCCAACCCATTCGGATGACTTTTAATTAGCCATTCGAAATGCCCCCGCAGCAAATCGGACGTCATTCCGCTCGTTTTCACGAAGAAAAGGTGATCGCCGACAGCAAGCCAATAGGCCATTCCCCTCAGAAACTGGGAACCGGCAGGAGCCACCCTTTCGTCTAGGTTGAAAACCTCTGCTTTAGTCTTGTCGGAAAGCTCCACAGTGGAGCGTTGAGACTGCAACAGTGCCTGAAGCCCCTTTGTATCGACAAGACAAACCTCGCCAAACACCGCGCTAGAAAGATCAGCGACTTTATTTAGAACGAGCTGTCGCGCGCCATCGGTATCCAGCGTTTGGACACGGTCTACAACCCGTTCCCACAAAGACGCGCCCTGCGGATTCTGTTGATCCAAGACAGACCGGCACAGATGCTCAAGTCTCTTACCCTCGTGGTTGGTTACAACGAAGTGTCTGTAGTGAACGATATGATAAGCTGACGGCATTTGCCTCCCCCCGTCCCGAAAAACGGGGGAGTTAACATGTAATCCATAGCCTTTGGCAATCAAGATTCGCGACCACGGACGATTCAAGCTGCGATCAAACGCTCACGCCGAGATTCGACAACAAATTAGAAAGCGTGCATATTCCCCAAAGATGGGGGGATAATTAATGCGCTTTTTTCTTAAGGCAGCGATTTTGGCTGCCGTATTTATGTCGGGTTGTTCAGCCGATTACTTGAACCACTACGATAGCGTCACTCTGGCGGCCGGAGAGGCGAACCACTCGAATACGCTTTTGCAGACAGTGGATCCATTCAACCCCAACAGCCAGAACACGCACATCGAAGGCGATGGAGCCCGCGCCGTTGCAG
>NZ_RZTB01000126.1:2372-6285 GCF_003997735.1 Mesorhizobium sp. M7A.F.Ca.MR.148.00.0.0
GCAGTAATCCAGTTGTTGCAGGTCCCGTGAAGATCACCGGGGCCGATCCAAACAAACTGGACGGCGACCACGATGGCATCGGGTGTGAGAAGTAATTATCCGCCTCGCAGTACGCGCCAGATGTCGTGCCAGTATGCGGTAACGAGGGAAGCCAGAGCAGCGGCGGCCATGCCCGTAACGCCCAAGGCGCCGAGCCCCATCAGCTTCCACCGGGTCACCTCGGCAGTGACCGCTTTAACTCCAGTCATGTCGTCGTTGAGCTTGCTGACAGCCGTTTCTGTGGCCGCCACACGGTCGACCAGCTCGTCGGTCTTGGCATACATTTTGGACCGGCTGGCGGCCGCGCGCTGTTCGGATTGTTCGTAGCTTAAGGCGGCGCGGGAATCGCTGTCCTTGATGTCGCGTCGGATCTCCGTGATGTCGCGCTGCATGTTCTGCGTGGCTTCCAAGAGCCCGCCGATCATCATTTCCAGGCTTTTGTTTGCCGAAGTTGCCATATCAGGCTTTCCAACCGCAGAGCTTGGCGCCCTTTTCATTGTGCGCCAGTATTGCGGTGATCGAGGTATCCGAGAGCGTCTGAACTTCTGCCCTCGCCAATCGGATGGGATGCTCAATGGCGCAGAATGATCCGCCGACCGTGGTGCAGCCGGCGAGCGTAACGAAGCACATCCAAGCTATCGCCTTGACCATTTGGCCAGCCTCCCTCGATTCTTATCCGGCGCACGGCCGGCAACTGCATCGTCGATCTTCTGTCCTTCGGTGCGCGCCGCGGCGTCGGCTGCGTCCTGCTTCGCCTGGTTCTTCGCCTTGCCCATGGCATAGGCTCGCAAGAGCGCGACGAGCCCGGCCGCGCCGGCAAGGAGGTACGGCCACAACTGAGCGATGAGAGCAGCGAGGAGGGCGGACATCACTCCGCGACCTCCGCCTTGATCTGGCGCACCGCAGAGACGATCTGTGAGCGAAGCAGGAGCAGGACCAGCAGGAACACCAGCAGGACCACACCGCCAGCCAGGACGGCTTGCCAGTCCATGCCAGCAAGCCAGCCGAGGCCGATGGCGCCGGAGCCGAAGAGACCGGTCAGCCAGGACAGGAACCCAGATTTCTCCTTGACCTTCTGTTCGACCTTTTCGGGAACAACAGGTTTGTCGACCGGTACCTTCACCTCAACAGTCACCGGCGGCGGAGTGTCGGGCAATGCCGACAGCTTCAGCGCTTCGGAGCGCACTGACTGCACGCGGTCGGACCAGCCCCGGCCGAAAGTTTTCCATGTCGGAAGACGCTTCAGGAAGCCTAGGCGTTTGTCGCACAACGCGTCGATGACAACGCCGGCCGGTTTGGCCTTTACGGCTGCAATGGTGGCCGGACCGATGCGACCGTCCTGCCTGACGCCCACAACCGCCTGAAGGTACTTGGCAGCCCGAGCCGGCCCAGAGTTGACCGCGAAATCAAAAACGGCGTAGTCGACGCCGCCGGGAAGCTGGGCACCGGCCGTGGCATCCCAGTAGAACCGGCGATAAACAGTCGCCACTTGGGCATCGCTGATCTTCCTTAGGTCAACTTTGGTGGCGTCGGCCCTTACGTAGCGGCGGAAATTGGCAAGCGTGACGCCTTTCATGGTAGCGCCGCCGGGATCAGCCGGGTTGTCCGACCAGAGGCCTTCAGATTTCAGAACGAGCGCAAGCGCCCGCGCGAAGTTGCGATCCATGGCTAGTACCTTTCCGCCCTGATGGGCAGTTGTTCAGTTTGGCAAAGAAGGTTGGAGGCTGAAAAATCAGCCGGTTGAGCAGATCAGCGGTCTAGCCGCTCGCACTCATCAAGTAGGCCACCGAGCTCGAGGCAGAGATCGACGCGGCCGAGGCTGTTGGCGTTGTCATTAATCCCCATGCGGCGGTTGTAAGCCGTGACGGTGTCTTTCAGTTGAGAAACGCGACCGGCCTTATGACCGCTGGAATAGGCTAAACCAGCGATGCAAACACTTGCAGCGATTGCAAGCGCGGCAGTCTTGGCGTTCACTGGCATTTTCGCCTCTCGAATCAACTTGGGAAGAATTCGTCCATGGAAGACAGTTTGACCGAATTAGCAGCGAGGCTCCAGATGCAATGGAAGGCTTGGGCTCCCGCGATTGGCCTTGGTGTTGCCGCCGCCATCGGAATGATTTGGACCGTCTATCTGCCGATAGTTGGGCTTCGCCATCTGCTCGGGTACAATTAGACCTTTCGTTTATGGCTCAAAATCCCCAGCCCAACCGATGGCCGAACTGACTACCCACAATCCGGTTGCATAAGCTTCCAGCACCACGCGTTCGCCCGGATCGAGGATCAGGTATTTTCCGGCCCCGCCTCCCTTGAGTGTGTCTGTCCCGTTGGGATCGAGGTTCATGACATGGGTCGAGTGGACATCAGCAAAGTCGATGCGCAAGCCTGGCACCGCAGGCGGCAGCGTATGCGTCCTTGCCGCGCCGGCGCCGTTGTTGTGGCAAAGTGCGCGGTTGTGCAGACCGGTCAGCGTCGTGTTGACGGTCAGGTTGATCGGAACGCTCGTCGTTCCCTGGAGTCCCGGATTGTCGCCGCCGATGAACCGCGTCACGATGCCAGCGGTGATCGAGGCTCCGGTGCCGTCACCGACCCATTCGGAGAGGTCGAGGCCGTCGACCAGCATTTCGTCGATCGTGCCTCCTGTGGTGACGCGGAACATGATCCCGGTAGAAGTCACATTCTTCAGCGCGAAATCGCGCACGCTGACCTTGCGCAGCCTCTGACCCGCCGCCAGGTTGAAGCGGATACCATGCGACTGCGTGTTGCCTCTGATGCCGGTGAGGCTAAGACTTGCCGGGCTGACGACGTTCGCAACGACGATGGCATCGGTCGAGCAGTTCATCAGCGTGCCAGGGCCGATCGCCAGCAACGTCTGGTAAGGTGCTGCAATCGTCGCCGTTGCGCCGGACGTGCCGCCCGTAACCGTCTCGCCTGCCGTGAAGATGCCCGGGGAACCGCGTACGTATATTCGCCGCGTCACCGTGCTGGCTGTCTTAACGGTCAGCGTGGTGCCGCCAGTTATCGTCTCGGCCGCCTGGAAGGTTCCGCTGACTGGCAGAACACGCAGTACGTTGGCGAAGAAGTCGACCAGTGTCCCGATTGCGCCCGACGTGCCCCCGGTGACCGTCTCGCCAAGCTCATAGTCGAGCGTCGATCCGGTGATGACGATTTCGACATGCTGAAAGCGCAGCGTACCCGTTGACGCCGATGTGCCTCCCGTCACAGTCTCGCCCACCGTGAAGGAGCCGACTTGCGCGCTTAGGGCGAATTGGTATTCGCCGTTAGGTTCGAGCTGCAGCGCGGTATTGAAGCGGTCGATGTACCAGTGGTCGAGGCGGCCGGACTGGATCTGCACGCCGAAGACGTTGCCGGCCGCATTGCCTGACAGCCGGTTGCCGATCGCCTTGACGTTCGACAGCACGATTTCGCTGTTCGCGTCGGTAAGCGCAACACCCTCAAGGCAGTCGTTCACGATGACATTGGTGATGACGCCGCGCGGGTCCCTGGCGCCAGTCATTTCGACCCAGACGCCGGCGGAAGGGCTGTCCAAATGGCCATCCGCAATCACCCCATCTACGAGGATATCGGTCGTGTTGAGGTTGCCGGTATAGGTCAACACCACGCCGTCGCGCTTGCACTTCGTCGAGCGGATGTTGCGCACGATCGGTTTGCGGCATGCCGCGATGTAGACAGTGTCGCCAAACTCGGCAACCGCCGGTGTCACGATATTGTAGCCATCAATGTCCTCGATCGTCGGGCTGTCCACGCAGAGTGCCATGATGCCGGCAAGGCCCAGATTGCGCACCTTGACGCCCCGGATCACTGGCCGCTTGCGGCGTGCTCCGGTTGAAAGGCCGGCCCGGATGCCGATCGAATTC
>NZ_RZTB01000126.1:6295-7830 GCF_003997735.1 Mesorhizobium sp. M7A.F.Ca.MR.148.00.0.0
ATCGAATTCTGATAGCCGACATGAGAGCCGCCATCGATGGTCAGGTCACCGTCGATTTGTACGTCGTCAGCCGCGATATCGATCACGGGATAGTGGGCAGGAACCGTTCCGGATGGCGCGCGCAAAGTAAGTGACGATCCACCGAGACATTCGACGCGCTTTTTCGCAGTCGAGATCACGTGGTTCCCGTCCGTCTGATATGCGCCATCGATCAGGACATGGGGATAGCTGCCGGTCAGCAGAGCGTTGATAGCGGCAGTGGCATTCACACCGGCGCGGGCGCCAAGCATGGATGCGGTAACCGGGCTTGAGGCCAGTGTGTAGCCGGCCAGAGTGCCACCGACCAACGTAATCACGAGGTCGCCGGCAGCGGTTCCGTTCTTGCGGTAGACCGCACCGCTGCCAGGTACCTGGTTGCTGTCGTAAAACGCCGTTCGGATGTAGTTGGGCGCGACAGCAGGCGAGAAGGCTTCGGCCGTTGCCTTTGTCGAAAACTGCGGATCGATCACCGTTGTCATAGCGCCGGTGACAAGATCAATAATCGCTTGTGCGGCCTCTCTGAGATCGCCGACTGCATCGTCGGAAAGGTAGAAGCTAATGGTGATATTGTCGGTCCCAATCCGGGGATTGTCGGTCTGGAATGCGAATACCTTGCTCGCATTTGCCGTACCGTTCTGGACGTGGACCGTGGTTCCTCTCTGCATGGTGCGCGACGACTGCGCATCAGCCGCGCGATACCAATAGCCCTCGCTTGCCGTGTAGATGCCATTGATCCGCGCGTCGGTCTGGTCTTTGACCAACACTCGATCGCCCACCGCCGTTAGGACCCCGTCGATGGTTTTAAGGCCCATGAGGCGAGACACGCCATTAACCTGCACCGTGGCGATGTTCGCCGTGGTGGCAAGGCGCACCGGCTCGCGTTCACCAGTCAAAAGCCGAACTGCGGCGGTTGCGGGCTGGCCCATATGGTGTTCTCCGTTGAGGTTCCCGCCAGGGCGAGGCTTGAAAAGACACAAATTTGCAGATTTAGTTCGCGGCCATGCAGAAGGCCGAGCCAATGAGCCAGTACGGACCGAAGCCGTCGCGACCGAAATTGCTTTGGTGGTCGATCACGGAATTCAACTGGGGCAACTACACCCTTGCTGTCTTCCTGGTCGCGATGGTCGGTGTCTTGATCTCAGCCGCCACCGGCATCATGCCGACCAAGTGGGGCGAAGGGTCCGAATGTTCCAAGGGCGCTAGCGTCCTCGACAGTTGCGAGCAGTGATGCCTACTGCACCATCTTGTGCAGCTGCTGCTTCACGCCGGCATCTTCCAGACCAAACCCACCCTCAATGATCCACCGCCAGTAAGGCAGCGTCAGGAACGGGATCATCTTTGTTGCCCGGTCGATGTCGGCCGGCGCCAGGTCGGGACTGGTCGACGGATCTCCATCGGTCAGCGTAGATAGCGTGCGGCCGCCGACGCCCAGCAATTGCGCCGCGTCGGTTCCAAGCTGAAACGAGGGGCCGAGGATAGCGCCGAATGCGTCGCGG
>NZ_RZTB01000126.1:7840-15551 GCF_003997735.1 Mesorhizobium sp. M7A.F.Ca.MR.148.00.0.0
AGCTTGCTGCCGCATGTCGGCGTCTGGATTGACCTTTTTGCCTAGGACCGAAGCCAGGGTGTAGATGCCCGGCGCACCGAGCTTTTCCCAAGTGCTGTTCACCTCAAACGCCATCTGGAAAATGCCGGCGCGGTCTAGCCCTTCAGCCAGCCATGTGCCGGGATTGGTCGACAGAACACGTTGATCGCCACCGGCTTCAATCTGCTTCATCATGTATGTCAGCATCCCGAAGGTCGTCATTGCGACTGTGCCGGTGATGAACGAGCCCGGCCCCTCCTGAAGCCCGCGCATCAGGACACGTTGGTTGGAAGCCAAGGCGAAGCTTTTGAATTGGATTAGCGCCCGCCCAGCAGGAGTGTGAGCGAACAGGGGCACATCGGCCACCGACTTCGTGACGATGGTCGAATCCGTATCCTTGTTCACCGCAGCAGCGAAAGCACGAACCGCCTCGTCGTCGGTCCAGCGCTCCAGGCCGGGAATGTGCACGTTTCCCTGCACATCACCGAAGTCATTGAACTGCTTGGCGATGCGATCAGCCATGTCAGTGTTGATGCCGAGAAAACCCATGTACCGACGTTCAGCCGCCGAGAGCGCACCATAGTCCTTACTCTGGACGTTCCTCAGCACCCGGTTCTGAATGAGAACCGAGGCAATCGACTTGTGCATGTCGTTCCAGAACGGCAGCAGGGTCATCTTCGAGAAGACGTTTGCCGCATTATCGACGAAGCGTTCGAACGGCGAGTTATGCGCGTATGGATCAGCAAGCTCTGCCATTGTCGCCAGGCGAGATTGCAGTGATTGTTCCGTCACGGCGCCGAGCAACTTGGCGTCTGCGACCGCCAGCTTCATCGCCTTCATGTTCCCGAGCAGGGGCGCAATACCTTCGCTCATGTATCGCCCCATGCCATGCACCATGGCCGGCCGCACAGCATCGGAGAGCGAAGACACAACGACACCGCCGAGTTGCCGCATGAAATTGAACGTGCCGGCGACGCGGAGAACACGAGCGAAATTGGTGTGTTGGGCATCCACCTTGTATTGTCCGCGCAGCAGATCCCGGATCGCCGCAGCGTCCTCGATGTCGCTTTTCTCGCTATTCTTCAGCGCGTCGAGTGCCTTGGTCTTGGCCGCCTCGTCCAACTCGGTCGACGCCTGCACTGCTTCGCGCATCTGCAGATATTCGGCTGTAACCCGGTCAAGCTGGCTTTTCAGGGTCGGCTTGCCTTCACCGCCGAGGCGCTTGTCCATCTTCGTCAGCTCGACGTCGGCTGCCATGACGCGGGCATAGCGCCGGCCGATCAGTTCGATGTCGTGCTCCAGGAAGTCCTCAATCAACTCGTCGGGAATGTTGAACGTGCGCTCCTTCAAAGGACCGCGAGACGACATCGTCATGTCGTAGGACGGCATGCCCTGATTGGCCCGACCGGTGAGCTGCGAGAAGATGTCGTCGACGATGCCCTTCACATAGTCGGCGCGATCCTCCGGCGAAACGAATTCGGGAATCTCCTGCTTCACCTTGGGGACCATCGGCTCCAGCTTGTCGGCCTTCACCTTCAATCCTTCGATCTCAGCCCTTAGCCGGTCCAGATCGACCGACTTGGCAGCGAGTTCAGCCAAAATTTCAGGATTACCGCCGCCTTCCGCATCCAGGCGTTTGATGGCCTCGACCCGCTTGCTCAGCGACCGCTCCTTGAGCTTGCCCTTAAACAGATCGCGCTTGGTCGTCGCATAGTCCACCACAAGCGAAACGCGCGGCGACGAGTTCGCAATATCGCTTACCGCATCCAGTTCGGCTTCGAGCTTGGCCACCTCCTCGCTCAGGCCCTTGGCCTCGATCGCGGTAATGTCGCGCTCATTGATGATGGCGTCGGTCGTGCGATCGAATTCCTCCATCTCCTGCTCAAAGCGCGAAATGCGCGTGTCGAGCCCTTCAGTGTTGCGCTCAGCGGCCAGCACGCGGCCGATATGGTCGCGAACTTCCTTCACCGTGGCATTCGGAGGCAGGCCAACGCGATCGAGCCATTCGGCTGCGGTCTGGTCCAGATTGTCGGCCGCCGCTGCTGCTGCCTCCTCCTCTGCCGTGCGAAGCGGGTTGCCCGCGAGTTCCGACCGGACTGCTTCCATGACCGATCGCGGATCGACGTAGCCATTGCCGTCCTGTGGGAGATTGGCGAACATCTCATCTTCGGCGTGGACGAAGTTGTCGACGTCGCCGATGCCACCCCGTGTGACGAACATGCCCGGATGCGTCTTCGGCGTGACACCCATGGCGCGCAGCTCGTTGTCCAGCTTGGAGCCGACACGTGCACCGCCCTTTGCTTTGATGATTGCCAAAACCGGCGATCTTTCGGCGAAGGTTTGCTTCTTGCCTGCCGAGCGCTCCGCAGCGCGAGCCTGCCTCACCGTCTCAACCATCACAGCATTTTCGTCTGCACCGCGCAGAGTAGTTACCAGCGCGGCCGGTGCGCGCTCCTTGAGCACGTCAAGACGATCTTGACGCAACTGGGTCAGTGCACTCTTTCGCCTCTGCCGGCCGTTCTCCCGGTCAGCCAGGCGTCCTTCGATTCCCTCCAGGCGATCGTTGGTCTTGCCGAACGCTTCGCGCTTCTTGTCCGCGTCGATGATGCGATTGCCGATCCTGATTTCGTCAGCTTTGAATTCCAGATGCGATAGCTGGTCATCGATCCATGGCTTCACGATCGCCTTGAAGCGTGCTTCGCCGGCATTGAGGCGGTTCGAGTTCCAGAGGCGCGTGAGGTAGGACGTTGCTGTCTTGACGCTTACATCGGCCGGCAGCAGGCCGGCGGCGATGGCTTCGTTCTTCAAAGGCTCGAAGAGCGTTTTGCGCCAGGATTGCGCCGCCATCGACACCGCGTCGTTCTCGCCGACATCGCCGCGACGCATCGCCTTGCTGACTGCCGTGCGGAAATCTTCCGCCGACATGCCGAGGCCCTTTTTGCGCGCGTCGCTGTAGATCGTGCGCATATCGTCCAGGCCCTTGGTCAGGGCGCCCCGATCCCAATATTTTACCGCGCTCTCGACCGCGATGTTGCCTTCTCCACGAGCGTTCTTTTCGATGTAGAAGCCGGTCTCTGCCAAATTCGACACGATTTCTCGATGGATCGCATTTGGGCTATGGGCAGCACGCAGCAAAGGGTTGAAGCCGGATTGCACCCTACCAACGGTCTTCGCGCCCATGCCATCGCCGATGTCATAGTCCGACAGGTTAGGCCGAGGAACTGCCGCCGAGCCGCCGCTCTGAGCCTGCACGTCAGCCCAAACCTCGTCTGGAGTCGGCACTTTTTCCCTCAACGCGTTCTCGACAGATCGCAACGCCGTCTTTCGCTCTGCTACCGACATCAGCGCTCCGGCTCCAGATCCCAGCAATCCGCCGAGGACGAAGCCGGCGCCGACGCCTACGATGCTGTCCGAGAGCGGCCGGGTCTGCTGCGATGACTGGAGCGCGATTTCAGATGCTGTCGCGCTCAGGCCTCCAGCGATAGCGGTGCGAAGTCCGGTCTGAACCACTGCCCGCCCCAGTCGGACACCGGTGACCGCTTCGCCGCCAGGCACGAGCGTCGGAAGGTCAATGATCGAGGCCGCGCCGCTGAAGGCCGTTCCAAGCCAGCCAGCGGAATCCACATTGCGGCGATCCTCCGTTTCCATGTCGATCTGCGACTGCATTGCGTTGAAGGCGACACTGTTTTGCAGCGGCGCGAAGCGATCCCAGTGCGGTTCGTACTTCGTGCCCTTGATGCGCTCGTAAGCGGTTCGTCCGTCCCAGCCTTCTTCCGGCGCATAGATGTCGACGCCGGCCATCTTGTTCGACGCCATTGAGCCGATCGTATTGCTCTGGCGCACGGCCGAGCCAAGGACCGTCATCACATCGGGCGCGATCTCCTTGTCCGGATCAGGGCGATAGTCGACCGCACCAAACTTGTCGATCGGCAATGGATCGTCGGGATAAGTGACAATGCCCATCAGTTTCCCCCGAAGCCTGTCTTCTGGCTGCCGTCATATGCGCCAGTGCCGGGCGGCTGCTCATCAGCCGACAGCGGCGGTGCTGCGGCACGCTTTCGCTGATCCTTGCGAACGTCGACTTGGAACCGTGCGCCGGCCGATGTGGTCTCAGCCTGCAACGCCTTCGTGAGGTCGCTTGAATACGGGTCGGTGACGATATCGAGTACCTTGCCTTGTGCTTGGCGAAGGATCGAACCATCGACCGCGCTGCCTTCCGATTCTGTCTGCATGCGCTGAGCGATTTCACTCTCGCGTGCCTTGTCGATCGTGCCGGCATCGACACCCCAAGGTGCGCCGTAAGCCTCTTCCCAAGTCGTCTGACCATGGTCTTCGAACTGGTAGTAGAGCTTGTATCGCGGGAACCGGTTCTTGTCGGTGCGCATCATCTCGGCATCGCGGCGCGTCCACTCGCCCATCTTGATCGCGACATTCTCGACTTTGCGGCCGGGGTTGTGCTCGTCGGCATAGGCTTGCGCTGTCTGCATGGCATCGGCGCGCAGGTAGTCGAACTTGTCGCCGACTGGCGGATAGTAGAGTTCGGGCGCCATGCGCATCAGGTTTGGCGAACCGGAGACGTTGCTCACCTCCCAATTTTTCTGAATAGCCGCGACAGCCCGAGCCTTCGCCATCCCGGCATCGCCGCCGGTCTCATAGAATGCATCGCCTGCCAGTTCCTTGTACTCGGCCAGCAGTTCGGTCGGCTGCTGCGGCATCACACCAGCGCCAGGCTCACCACCTGGACCGGTGAAACTGTCAAACGCGTTTGTCACGTCGCCAACGGTCAAGCCCTTCAGGAATTTCTCTGCGGCGGGCTTCAGCACCTCGACGCTTGCCTTCGTTGACGGGTCGGCGCGGCGAATGATCTCCTGTGCAGCAGCCTCACCCGTCATGCCGAGGTCGTTCACCAGATGCCGATAATCGGTCAGCTTCGTCTGCACGTCGCTGCCAGGAATGTTGCCAAACGACTTGGGCGCGATCCGCTCCAGTGCATCAGCTTGAGACAGAGCCGAAGACAGTTCCGGCCCTGTTTTCGAGGCGGCGCCTTGCCGAAGCTGTGCCTGCACCTGGTCGGGAATGTACCCCGTCGCCGACACATAGGTCGACGTCGCCGCCGACCGCTGTTCTGGCGCTACACCAGCAACAAACTGCCCGAAGGCCTTGTCAGCAATCTTGGTCTGGTCACTGTCGAAGCTGTTGATCGAGACCTTCTGACCACTGCCGATCGCGCCGATGATCGCGTCGACACCCGCGCTGTCTTTGTTTTGAGTCCTCAGCATCTCGTAAAGCGAAGCCTGGTCGCCTTCGTTGAGCTTGCTGTTTAGGATCAGGGCAGGATCTCGGATTTCGCCAGTGCGGATGCCAAGTTCGATGTGATCTTTGGCCCCCTGATATTCGACCTTCGATTGAGCAATATCCGCTGTCTGTTTCTGCCGGAATGCAACGTCGTCTCGATTTGCGAGCGACAGCATGTCATCCGGCGACATTCCTTGAAAGCGAGGGTCCGGCTTTGCCGAAGCGCCAGCGCTGCCCATCTTCTTGTCGGCCCACGCGATCGTGTCGGCCGCCGTTTTGCCACGCAGGAATGGATTGGCGTTGACGACATCCTGTCCAACGACATCGACAATGGGCGTGTTCGGGTCTGCCTTGAGCGTATTGACCGCGCCGCCAGGCCCGAGGAAGTGAGCAAGATAGATGTTGCCGGGCGTCGTGGCCTCGCCTCGATTTGCAAGATAGTCGGCATTGTCCTGCTGGTAGGCCCGCGTCATCTCCCTGCCGAGTTTGCGATCTTTCTTCAGCGCGATGAGTTGGGTAGCGCTCTTGCCCGCCGCGATATCGGGGCGATGCTGGCGGATGGTCTGCACCCATGTCGAGTCCAAGAACTGCCCAACACCGGAGGCGGACGAATTCGGATTTTCAGCGTTCGGATCGCCGCCGCTTTCAACGCCGACGATCCTGTCCGTAACGACATCGACTGCTGTGCCGTCGGTAGCGGACGGCGAGGCCATGCCAAACAGTTCGCGTAGCTTTCCCGGGTCGCGGGCGCTGATCGCCTCCGCAAGCGCCTTCGGTGCAGCTTGGTCCCAGCCGTCCAGCGTCGCCTGCTTCGCGAGCGGGCTCAGCGGGCTGGCAAGGATGGCATCGCGCCCCTTGGCCTTATATGCGTCGTAGGACGCACTGTCGTTCGGGTCCATTTGCAGGATCGAAGCAATCATCCCGTTCTGAATCTTCGTGGTCTCGAGCGTGGCATATTTCTGCTCTTGCTCGTATTGAGCGGAAGCGGCGCTGCCAGACAATTGCAACCGCTTTGCGGGAAGGCTCGCATCGAAAAACCCGCGCTGACTTTCCGGAACTTGGTCACGGTACTTCTGCGCGAGCGTATCGAACAGACCCGGCTTCACAACGTTCCCGCTTGGATCAACCTGTCCGACTATAGAGTCGTGTAGGCCGGAACCATCAGCAGCACCGTTGCGTGCGGCTTCGGCCGCCTGGTTGGCCATGTCCTGGTCATAGGAGTTTTCGACCGTGATGCGCTTGAATTTGTCCAGCTCATCCTGACGAGCCTTCACGCGTTCGGCGACCGCCTGAAACTGGTCGCCGGCACCTTCCACCGCGGCGCCAATTGGCGAGCCCTGCGGATACGAAACGACGTTGCCGGTATCGAGGCGGCGTTCGGCGACCTGAAGTGGTATGACAGCCATGAAAGCCCTTTATGATGCAAACGCCGAACCGCCGATCCCGAATGCCTTCTTCGGGTCGTAGAGGTTCGTGATACCGGAAACGAGATTGCTGCCAGCCTTGATGATGCTGGCTCCAACCGCCTCCTTGCCGCTGAAGCGGGAGATCGACGCCTGCGTGTTCAAGTTGTTCTGGCGGAGCGCCGAGCCGTATTGAATGGCCTTGAGGTCAAGTTGGTTCTGCCGGGCATTCGCGGCAAGCACCTCTGTCGGCGAGCCGGCGACGGCGACGCCCGAGGCGCCGACCTGTGCGCGGGCATTAGCTGCCAACAGGTCTTGCTTGTGCTTCTCCTGCGACTGTTCAAACGAAGATGCTTGAGCGTCAGCCTGTGCCTGCTGCTCGTAGGCCTTGGCCTGCATGTCAGTCATCTGCTTTTCCTGCTGCCCCTGCATGAGAGCGCCGCCGACGGAAAGGCCGATGCCGAGTAGGGCAATGGTGCACATGTATTTAGCCCCTACGGTTCAGCGTCGAAAACAGGTGTCAGCGCGCGGATGGTGCACGGCGTCGGGTTGACGTGGCGGATTTTCACCCTGCCTTGCCCCTCCCAGCTATCGTCGATCGGCACCTCGACATTGCCGGTGTAGAGGTTCGCCTTGCCATCGGCCGCAACGATCGAGGGTATGCGAACCGGCTCCCAGCGCCCGCGAATGAACGACGAGATCTGCAAGCCCGTCGTGTCGGTCTCAAAAACGGACAGAATGACCTTGGCGACCTTCTTGCGCCTGCCGACGATCGAGCCGTCCTTGCCGCCGACGTCCAGTTCCAATGTGTCGGCCGCAGCCTCATAAGCCAGGCCCACAGCCCATTTTGCAGCCGTGGCACCACCAGGCAGGGAGACAGCACCAGCCGACACCGTCAGGCCTTTGTAGACCTTGCCGTCCGCCAGAGCGTCGACAGTCTGCCCGTTGAGATGAGCGAGTCCGGAAACAGCGTTCACGGCAACGCCGGAATACTG
>NZ_RZTB01000126.1:15561-16267 GCF_003997735.1 Mesorhizobium sp. M7A.F.Ca.MR.148.00.0.0
TACTGCGACCCGCAGTCGACTTCGAAAGCGTCGTTGATCGTGCCGTATTCGAAGGGCGCGGTCTTGATCTCGATAAGGCGCTTCGTGACGCCGCCGATGGTACGCTTCACGACAAGCCAGAGATCGTCGTTGCCGTCTTGGCCCGGCGTCACGATGGCACTTTCCACAACCGCCCAGTCGGAACCGGTGAACGTGCCGCCGAAGCGGTGGATGTGCATCCCTCGCACGTCCTGTGAGGGCTGGTGAGTGTATCCGCCAAGCTGCCCGTCGGCAGTGGGGAACCACAGAACTGGATCAGGGTCGCTTTGGAAGGCTAGCTCGACCACGCCTTTCTTCGGGATGTGTTCCGATACCTGCCCGATGTCATCTGATGCGAACCGACCAGGCTGGGTTTCAGTGAGTTCCGCGATCGACTTCCCCGATCGCGTTACATAGAGGAACGACTGACCAGCATCGACCGGGCGGATGCGGGCGCAGCCGAAGGTGCGTGAGCGCCTGTTCTTGAACGAGGACGGCGTCAACGCCTCATCTATGCCAGAGCCCGAAAGCGCGCGGACGCCGCCTGAGGTACCGATCAGAAGCGCGCCGTCGCTGTCAGCGATCCAGACAATGTCATTGGCCTGGCCGCCGCCCGCCTGGACGAACTCCAGCGCGTCGTCGTCCTTCTCGCCGAGAGCGAAATTGTCGAAGTCGCCGGTGGCCGAGG
>NZ_RZTB01000127.1:0-16257 GCF_003997735.1 Mesorhizobium sp. M7A.F.Ca.MR.148.00.0.0
GAACGCGGCGGCCCTTGCCGCTGCCGGCGGCGGCGAAGTGCACCCGCAATCCTCGCTCTCGCCCGAACGCATCGCAGCGCTCATTGGCGAGCTGATGGACGACCCCGATCGGCTGACGGCGATGGCGGCGGGTGCGAAATCGGCCGGCAGGCCGGACGCGGCACGGTTGCTCGCTGATCTTACAGAGGCTATTGCGTCCAAAAAAACCGTTTCGGATTTCAGGAAGGGGACGCAAGCATGAAGATGCCGCAGACCATCGGCCTTGTGCATTTCATCGGCATTGGCGGCATCGGCATGAGCGGCATTGCCGAAGTGCTGCACAATCTCGGCTACAAGGTGCAAGGGTCCGATCAGGCCGAAAGCGCCAATGTGCAGCGGCTGCGCGACAAGGGCATCGAATGCTTCGTTGGCCATAGGGCCGAGAATCTCGGCGATGCCGAGGTGGTCGTCGTCTCGACGGCGATCAAGAAATCCAACCCGGAGCTGAAGGCCGCGCGCGAAAAGCTGCTGCCGATCGTGCGCCGGGCCGAAATGCTGGCCGAGCTGATGCGCTTTCGCCAGGCGGTGGCGATCGGCGGCACGCATGGCAAGACGACGACGACCTCGATGGTGGCGACCTTGCTCGATGCCGGCGGGCTCGATCCGACCGTCATCAATGGCGGCATCATCAATGCCTATGGCACCAATGCTCGCATGGGCGACGGCGAATGGATGGTGGTCGAAGCCGACGAAAGCGACGGCACTTTCCTGAAACTGCCGGCCGAGATCGCGGTCGTCACCAACATCGATCCCGAGCATCTCGATCACTATGGCAGCTTCGACAAGGTGCGCGAGGCGTTCCGCCAGTTCGTCGAGAACGTGCCGTTCTACGGTTTTGGCGTGATGTGCACCGACCACCCCGAGGTGCAGGCACTGGTCAGCCGCATCGAGGACCGCCGGGTCATCACCTATGGCGAGAATGCGCAGGCCGACGTGCGCTTTACCAATCACCGCATGGCAGGTGCCATTTCGGAATTCGACGTGGTGATCCGCGACCGCAAGACAGGCGGCCAGACTGTCATAGCAGGCCTGCGCCTGCCGATGCCCGGCCGCCACAACGTCTCCAACGCGACGGCAGCGATCGCGGTCGCGCATGAGCTCGGCCTGTCGGCCGAGGCGATCAAGAAGGGCCTGTCGTCCTTCGCCGGCGTCAAGCGCCGCTTCACCCATACCGGTTCGTGGGACGGCGTCGAAATATTCGACGATTACGGCCACCATCCGGTCGAGATCTCGGCGGTGCTGAAGGCGGCGCGCAGCGCCACCCAAGGTCGCGTCATCGCCATTGCCCAGCCGCATCGCTTCACCCGGCTGCATGATCTGTTCAACGAGTTTTCCACCTGCTTCAACGACGCCGACACAGTGATGGTGGCGCCGGTCTACGCGGCCGGCGAAGAGCCGATCGACGGCGTCAGCTCGGACGCGCTGGTGTCGCGCATCCGCGCCGGCGGCCATCGCGACGCACGCTACATCGAGGGTCCGGCGGCGATCGCGCCCGTCATCCGTGATCTGGCAAAGCCGGGTGACTTCGTCGTCTTCCTGGGCGCCGGCAACATCACCCAATGGGCCTATGCATTGCCCAAGGAGCTTGGCGGGACCGTCTCATGATGCACGGCCAGGCCCTGATCGACAGACTGGGCGACCGGCTTGCCGGCCTGCGCGGCCGCCTGACGCCGAACGCCGAGATGGACAAGATCACCTGGTTCCGTGCAGGGGGTCTGGCTGAGGTGCTGTTCCAGCCGGCCGACGAGGAAGATCTTGCGGTGTTCCTGAAAGCCGTTCCCGAAGAGATACCACTGACCGTCGTCGGCGTCGGCTCGAACCTTCTGGTCCGCGATGGCGGCATCGAGGGCTTTGTCATCCGCCTTTCAGCCAAGGGCTTCGGCGAGGCCGAGGTGATTTCGCCGATCAGGATCAAGGCGGGAGCCGCGACCCCCGACAAGCGCGTCGCAGCGGTGGCGCTCGAGGCCGGCATTGGCGGCTTTCATTTCTACCACGGCATTCCGGGTGCAATCGGCGGTGCGCTGCGGATGAACGCAGGCGCCAACGGCGTCGAGACGCGCGAGCGGGTCGTCGAAGTGCGAGCGCTCGACCGCAAGGGCAATGTGCAGACGCTGAGCAATGCCGATATGGGTTACGCCTATCGCCATTCGGCGGCGCCTGCCGGGCTGATCTTCACCTCGGCCGTGTTCGAGGGCTTTGCCGAGGACAGAGCGGCGATCAAGGCGGCGATGGAGGCCGTGCAGAACCATCGCGAGACCGTGCAGCCGATCCGCGAGAAGACCGGCGGCTCGACCTTCAAGAATCCGGAAGGCACGTCGGCCTGGAAGGAGATCGACAGAGCGGGCTGCCGCGGCCTGATGATCGGCGGCGCCCAGATGTCGCCGATGCATTGCAACTTCATGATCAACACGGGAACCGCGACCGGCTACGACCTAGAATATCTCGGCGAGACGGTGCGCACGCGGGTGCTGGAGAATTCCGGTATCCGGCTGCAATGGGAAATCAAGCGCATCGGCAATTTCCGGCCGGGACATGCGGTTCAGGAGTTTTTGGGACAGCTTCTTTAAAGCGCAGCGTGGCGCGTGTTGAAGTTCATGTGATGCATGAACTTTAACACGGCCGACACGGTCCGCGACCGTTGCCGCAAAGACTCAACGACACGCTTTTCGCATCCATTTTCTCAGAAAGTGAATCTCTCGGAATCGTAAGCACTTGCCAGTGAATCAACTCTCTGATTCTCTGCTCGAAAGCGTTTCCTGATTTGAGTCGTTCGACGCGTTTTCAGCGTTTTCCGTCTGGGGGGGCAACCTGCCGGGAGACTCTGACTCAATGTTGCGGAAAATCTGGTTTTGGTCCGCCGTGAGAGAGGGGATGCCGGGGAATGAAAAACAAGCATGTGGCCGTCCTGCTGGGTGGTTTTTCGTCCGAGCGGCCCGTGTCTCTATCGTCGGGAAAGGCTTGTGCCGATGAACTCGAGAAGGAAGGCTACCAGGTCACCCGTGTCGACGTCGGGCGCGATGTCGGCTCCGTGCTTGCCGAGCTCAAGCCCGATGTCGCCTTCAATGCGCTGCACGGCCCTTTTGGCGAGGACGGCACCATTCAGGGCATCCTTGAATATCTCGGCATTCCCTACACCCATTCCGGCGTGCTCGCCTCGGCTCTGGCCATGAACAAGGAGCAGGCCAAGCGGGTTGCCAAGTCGGTCGGCATCGTGGTCGCCGAATCGAAGGTCGCTAGCCGCTTCGCCATCCAGAGCAAGCATCCGATGAAGCCGCCCTATGTGGTCAAGCCGGTCAATGAGGGTTCGAGCTTCGGTGTCGTCATCGTGCATGAGGGCCAGTCGCATCCGCCGCAGGTGATCGGCTCGTCCGAGTGGAAATATGGCGATACCGTCATGGTTGAGCGCTACATCCACGGCAGGGAACTGACCTGCGCGGTGATGGGCGATGTGGCGCTGGGGGTCTGCGAGATCATCCCGACCGGCCATTCCTTCTACGACTATGATTCAAAATATGTCGCCGGGGGATCAAAGCACGAATGCCCCGCAAAAGTTTCACCGAATATTTACCAAAAAATACAAACACTGGCGCTCAAGGCTCACCAAGCGATCGGCTGTCGCGGCGTTTCCCGTTCGGACTTCCGTTATGACGATCGTCATTCCGAAAACGGCGAGATTGTCTGGCTCGAGGTCAACACCCAGCCGGGTATGACGCCGACGTCCTTGGTGCCTGAAATCGCCGCCCAGGCCGGGCACTCGTTTGGCGATTTGTTGAGTTGGATGGTGGAGGACGCTTCGTGCCTGCGTTGAAATGGAGACAGGGTTGGGAGAGGGGCGCGGCGGGGCCGGCGCTGTTCGGCCTGCCATCGTCGTCGGGCCATTTCGTGCTGCCGCGGATGCTGCGCCGCCCGGTGCGCATTCTGGCGCGCCTGGGCGTCGGGGAATTCCAGGCGCCGCGCTTTTCCGCGGCCATGATGTCGGCCGTGCTGATTTTCTCGAGCAGTGCCTATGGCGCCTATCTCGGCGGTCATGTCGAGGGTATCGTGCAGAGCATCACCGCCCGTACCGGATTTGCCGTCGATCAGGTCAAGGTGGTCGGCAATCGCCAGACCTCGGAAATCGACATACTCGACAGGCTTGAGCTCGACGGTTGGACGTCGCTGATCGGCTTTAATGCCGAGGCCGCGCGGGAACGAATAGCGACATTGCCGTGGATCGAGGTTGCGGCCGTCCGCAAGGTCTACCCGCATACTCTGGAAGTGCGCGTCGAGGAGCGTGAGGCTTTCGCGCTCTGGCAGCAGGGTGACGCGCTTTCGGTCATCGAGAGGAATGGCGCCATGATCGCGCCGTTCTCGGGCGGCAAGCAGGTGCTCCTGCCGCTGCTGATCGGCACCGGCGCGCCGGCGAGCGCGCCCGATTTCCTGGCCAAGGTCGAAAAATATCCCGAACTCGCGAGCCGGATCAAAGGTTATATCCGCGTCGGCGAGCGGCGCTGGGACCTGAAGCTGGACAATGGCATCACCATCAAGCTTCCCGAGGATGACGAGGAACAGGCGCTCGCCGAACTCGTCAAGATGGATCATGATAACGGCTTGCTGTCGCGCGACATCGCCGCCGTCGACATGCGCCTGACGGACCGGCTGGTCGTGCAGTTGACGGCGGAAGCGGCGACGCAGCGCGAAGCCGCCTTCAACGAGAAACCCAAGAGCCTGAAGCGCAAGCCGGAGACGAAGATATGAGCTGGCTTGGCGGTCCTGGCGATGCCGCGTCGCGCCGGTCCGGCACCCTGACGGTGCTGGATGTCGGTTCGAGCAAGGTCTGCTGCATGGTGGCCAAGCTGAAGCCATGCGATGACGGCAAGCTGCTGCGCGGCCGCTCGCACCGGATCCAGGTGATCGGCATCGGCCATCAGAAGTCGCAAGGCGTGAAGTCGGGTGTCGTGGTTGACCTCGATAGGGCGGAACATGCCATCCGCCTTTCCGTCGACGCGGCCGAGCGCATGGCCGGGCTGACGGTCGATTCGCTGATCGTCAACATGACGGCCGGCCGGCTGAAGAGCGAAGCCTTCTCCGCCACCATCAATCTAGGCGGCCACGAGGCCGACGAGGCCGACATCAAGCGCGTTCTCGGCGCCGGCGCCAAGCAGGCGCTGAAGGCCGAGCGCGAGGTGATCCATTCGCTTCCCGTCGGTTTCTCGCTGGATGCCGAACGCGGCGTGCGCGATCCGCGCGGCATGGTCGGCGACGCACTCGGCGTCGACATGCATGTGCTGACCGGCGACGCCGCGCCGATGCGCAATCTGGAGCTTTCCATCAACCGTTCGCATCTGTCGGTCGAGCGCATGGTGGCCACTCCCTATGCCAGCGGTCTGGCGGCCCTGGTCGACGACGAACTGGAAATGGGCGCAGCCTGCATCGACATGGGCGGCGGCACGACGACGATCTCGGTGTTTTCGGAAGGCAGGTTCGTCCATGGCGACGCCATCGCCATTGGCGGCAACCATGTCACGCTGGACATGGCCAAGGGGCTGTCGACCTCGCTCGATGCCGCCGAACGGCTGAAGGTGATGCATGGTTCGGCGCTGCCGGGCAGCGCGGACGACCGCGACCTGGTCTCGATCCAGCCGATCGGCGACGATGGCGACGTGCCCTTGCAGATCCCGCGCTCGGTGATGACGCGCATCGTGCGTGCCCGCATCGACGAGACGCTCGAACTGCTGCGCGACCGGCTGAACAAGTCCGGCTATGGCAATGCAGTGGGCAAGCGTGTGGTTCTCACCGGCGGCGCCAGCCAGCTTGCCGGCCTGCCGGAGGCGGCGCGCCGCATCCTGGGACGCAATGTGCGCATCGGCCGTCCGCTCGGCGTGGCCGGCCTGCCGGAAGCGGCGAAGGGGCCGGCCTTCTCGGCTGCGGTGGGGCTTCTGATCTATCCGCAGATGGCGAGCTTCGAGAGCCATCCGGCGAAAGGAATTTCCGGTCTCAAAATGACCGGAACGGGCGGAAAACTGCATCGCATGAGTCAGTGGTTGAGAGACAGTTTCTAAAATTGACGGGGACAGCCCCATAGGCGGCCGCGGCGGCGAAGCGGCGTGAAAGGCAAAGGACGGAGACAATGACCATCAATCTGCAGAAGCCGGACATCACCGAGCTTAAGCCGCGCATCACCGTATTCGGTGTCGGCGGCGGCGGCGGCAATGCCGTCAACAACATGATCACCGCCGGTTTGCGCGGTGTCGAGTTCGTGGTGGCCAACACCGACGCGCAGGCGCTGACCATGTCGAAGGCCGGCCGCCTGATCCAGCTCGGCGCGCACGTCACCGAAGGCCTTGGCGCCGGCTCGCAGCCGGAGGTCGGCCGTGCGGCGGCGGAAGAGTGCATCGATGAAATCCTCGATCACCTGACCAACACCCATATGTGCTTCGTCACCGCCGGCATGGGCGGCGGCACCGGTACGGGTGCTGCTCCCGTCGTTGCCCGCGCAGCGCGCGAAAAGGGCATCCTCACCGTCGGCGTCGTCACCAAGCCGTTCCACTTCGAAGGCCAGCGCCGCATGAAGACGGCCGACTTCGGCATCGAGGAATTGCAGAAATGCGTCGATACGCTGATCGTCATCCCCAACCAGAACCTGTTCCGGCTGGCCAATGACAAGACCACCTTCGCCGATGCCTTCGCCATGGCCGACCAGGTGCTCTATTCCGGTGTCGCCTGCATCACCGACCTGATGGTCAAGGAAGGCCTGATCAATCTCGACTTCGCCGACGTCCGTTCCGTCATGCGCGAGATGGGCAAGGCGATGATGGGCACCGGCGAGGCTTCCGGCGAGGGCCGCGCGATGGCCGCCGCCGAAGCGGCGATCGCCAACCCGCTGCTCGACGAGACCTCGATGAAGGGCGCCAAGGGCCTGCTGATCTCGATCACCGGCGGCCGCGACCTGACGCTGTTCGAAGTCGACGAAGCCGCGACCCGTATCCGCGAGGAAGTCGACCAGGACGCCAACATCATCCTGGGCGCCACTTTCGACGAGGAACTCGAAGGCGTCATCCGCGTCTCGGTGGTTGCCACCGGCATCGACAAGTCGGCGGCTGAAATCGCCGCCGCACCGATCTCGATCCGCACGGCGCCTCCGAAGCCGGCCAGTCGCCCGGCGGCTCAGATCGCGGAGGTTCGTCCGGCGCCTGTCCAGCAGGCGGCATACGAGCCACGCGCTATCGACCCGGTCGCGGAAGCCATCCATCTGGCCGAAGCCAATGCCGCGGCCATGGCGCAGGCGCGCCCGGCCCCGGTCGCCCACGCTGAAGATTTCCGCCCGCAGAGCAAGATCTTCCAGGCGCCGCCCGCCCAGCCGATGCCGCAGCCGGTGGTCCAGCAGATGCAGCCGGCCCCGCAGCCGCGCGAGATGCTGCAGCGCGAGGCGCCGCAGCCGGTTGCCATGGCGCCGCAGCGCATGCCGCGCGTCGAAGACTTTCCGCCGGTCGTCAAGGCCGAGGTGGATGCCAAGAGCCGCCCGGTCGACCACGAGAACAACAGCGGACCGATGGGCCTGCTGAAGCGCCTGACCAATGGTCTGACCCGCCGCGAGGAAGAACCCGCACGGCTGCAGCCGGCGCAGCCGCGCGAGCCCAAGCTGCGCCAGGCCGCGCCCGAAGTGCGCCGTCTCGCCAGCCAGGATGCGCAGCTCTATGCGCCGCGCCGCGGCCAGCTCGATGATCAAGGCCGCCTGACGCCGCAGGTGAGGACGACTCAGGAAGACGATCAACTGGAGATTCCGGCGTTCCTGCGCCGCCAGGCCAACTGATTGGTAAACGGACTGTAACATTTGTTAACAGGCAAGCGAGGAATCGCTTGCCTGTTAATGTTTTAAATGATGTGATTTCAACGACTTACCAAGTCGCACTCGTTCCATTTTGCGGTTACACAGAGTAAGAAACCGTGATTTGGAGTCTCCCTGACGGGACATTATCTTCGCTGCCTACCATCATCGGTTTGCCGGGATTTCGGGGGAAGTCACCCTGCCAGCCGATTCACACAAGAGCCGCGCCCTCGGGCTGGAGAAGCGGACCTAGGCATTACGGGCTTATGGGGATTGTCTTGCACGACTATCAGACGACATTGAAGACGCGCGCGTCGCTTACCGGCACCGGCGTCCACAGCGGCAAGGAAGTGTCCATCAGCTTCGTGCCCGCGGATGCCGACACCGGCATCGTTTTCCAGCTTTTCAACGGTGCGGAGCAGGGCCGCGAGTTTCGTGCCCTGGTTTCGGAAGTCGGCGCTACCGACCTGTGCACGATGCTTGGTGATCCCGCCGGCGAGCATATCGCCACGGTGGAGCACATCATGGCGGCGCTGTTTGGGCTCGGCATCGATAATGTCGCTGTCGAGATCGATGGTTCCGAGGTTCCTATCTTCGATGGCAGCGCCATGGCGTTCGTCGAAGCCATCGATCAGGCGGGTATCGAGACGCTCTCGGTCAAGCGGCGCTATATCAGGGTCATCAAGCCGGTCCGCATCGAGAACGGCGCCTCGTGGGCGGAGTTTCGGCCCTATGACGGGACCCGTTTCGAGATCGAGATCGACTTCGAAAGCCCGGCGATCGGCCGTCAGCTGTTTGCCTCCGACCTCAATGCCGATATTTTCCGTCGTGACATCGCGCGCGCCCGCACCTTTGGCTTCATGAAGGATGTCGAGCGGCTGTGGGCCGCAGGCTACGCGCTCGGTTCCTCGCTGGAGAACTCGCTGGTCATCGGCGACGACAACCGCGTCATCAATATGGGCGGCCTGCGCTACCCCAACGAATTCGTGCGACATAAGACGCTGGACGCCATGGGCGACCTGGCGCTGGCCGGCGCCCGCTTCATCGGCTGCTTCCGCTCCTATCGCGGCGGCCACAGGATGAATGCCGCGGCCCTGCGCCGCCTGCTGTCGGACCGCACGGCGTTCGAGATCGTCGAGACGACGCGCCGTGAGCGTGGCCGCAGCGCCGAGATGAACGCCGTCAATGCGCCACTCTACGCACCCTGGATGATCTGATTTCCCAGGGTTTTTTCGGGTTCCATGGGTGATAGCGAATGTTGCAGGAATGCACCACCCGCCAGTGAAATTGCATTGATGTCCAAGTGGCGTCCGGCCGCCACAAAAATGCGCGATTGGCCGGAGATATCGTTGCCGGGCAAGGCGGTTATGGTTTATGGCTGCTGCCGTCGATTAATGCATGTCGTTCAAAAGTGGGGACCAGTTTTGAAACAATGGCATGCAACTGGCATTGAAATAGCGCCGAAAGGGCGAGATCCAATCATGTTCTTCAAGCGAGTTGGTCAATTGAAAGCACCGCAGAGGGCTGTTTTCCTGGCGCTTTCAGTAGTTGTTCCATCGCTCTTTCTGTCGGCCTGCATGTCGTCGGAGAAAGATATCGACCTGTCGACCTATGTCGAGCAGACCGAGCCGGCCGATGTTCTCTACAATCAGGGCCTTGCCAATCTCAATGCCGGGCGCCTGCAGGAGGCGAGCCGCAAGTTCGACGCCGTCGACCGTCAGCATCCCTATTCGGAATGGGCCCGCAAATCGATGGTGATGGGCGCTTTCGCCGACTATCGCCAGGGCAATTACGATGAGGCGATCGGCTCGGCCAAGCGCTATCTCACGCTTTACCCGTCGACCGATGACGCCGCCTATGCGCAGTACATCATCGGCTTGAGCTACTACCGTCAGATCAAGGACGTGACGCAGGACCAGAAGGAAGCGCGCCAGACCGTCCAGACGATGCAGGATCTGGTCACGCGCTGGCCAACATCGGAATATGTCGAAGACGCCAAGGAAAAGATCCGCTTCGCCAACGACCAGTTGGCCGGCAAGGAAATGCAGATCGGCCGCTACTATCTTGAGCGGCGTGAATACATCGCTGCCGTGAAGCGCTTCCGCACCGTGGTCGAGAACTATTCCAACACCCGCCATGTCGAGGAGGCGCTCGCCCGCTTGACCGAAAGCTATTACGCGATGGGTCTGACCTCGGAGGCACAAACCGCCGCCGCCGTGCTCGGCACCAACTACCCCGACAGCCCATGGTACAAGGATTCCTACAAGCTCTTGCAGAGCAATGGGCTTGCACCGCGCGAGAATGCCGGGTCGTGGATATCCAAAGCCGGGAAGATGATCACCGGCGCCTGACGTATGAGCATCGACTGAAGCGCCACAGCGCTTTTCGGATTGATCCGGTGCTCAAACAAAAAGATAGTGCGGCGCTGCGACTGCAAATGGTCGCGTGCCGTTCTAGATTCGGGTTCTGATGCTTTCCAGACTGTCGATCCGCGATATCGTCCTGATCGAGAAGCTGGATATCGACTTCCAGCCGGGCCTTTCGGTGCTGACCGGCGAAACCGGTGCCGGCAAATCCATCCTGCTCGATGCCCTGTCGCTGGCGCTCGGAGCGCGCGGCGACGCGTCGCTGGTGCGCCATGGCGCGGCACAGGGCCAGGTCATCGCCGTCTTCGACGTGCCGCGCAATCATCCGGCGCGTACGCTGCTTGCCGACAATGCGATCGAGGATGATGGCGACATCATCCTGCGCCGCCTGCAGACGGCGGACGGCCGCACCCGTGTTTTCGTCAACGATCAACCTTCAAGCGTCACCCTGATGCGCGATGTCGGGCGCGCGCTGGTCGAGATCCACGGCCAGCATGACGAGCGTGCGCTGGTCGATCCCGGCGCGCACCGCGAGGTGCTCGACGCTTTCGGTGGCCATCTCGGCGCCGTCCGCTCGACCGGCGAGGCATGGCGGCACTGGCGGGCCTGCGAGCAGGAGCTGTCGCGCCACCGCGCCAAGGTGGCGGCGGCCGCGCGCGAGGCCGACTATCTGCGCGCGGCGGTGGCGGAATTGACCAAGCTCGATCCGCAGCCGGGCGAGGAGACCGACCTTGCCGAATTGCGCGCGTCTATGATGCGGGCCGAAAAGATCGCTTCCGAAATCCATGACGCGCAGGATGTGCTGTCGGGCCCATCTTCGCCCCTGCCGCAACTGGCCAGCCTGTTGCGGCGGCTGCAGCGCAAGGTGACGGAGGCGCCCGGACTGCTCGACGATGTCGTCAAATCGCTCGACGAGGCGATGCTGTCGCTCGACGCGGCGCAATCGGGCGTCGAGGCAGCATTGCGCGCCACCGAATATGATCCGCAGCGGCTGGAGAAAGCGGAGGAGCGGCTGTTTTCGCTGCGCGCCGCCTCGCGCAAGCACAGCGTCGCCGTCGACGATCTGGCGCAGCTGCGCGACACGATGTCGGCCGATCTCGCCGATCTCGATGCCGGCGAGGAGCGCCTGCACGGGCTGGAAAAGCAAGCCACCGCCGCGCGCGAGACCTACGACATTGCCGCCGCGCAGCTGTCCTCGCTGCGTCATGCGGCGGCGGTCGGCCTGACCAAGGCCGTGATGGCCGAACTGCCGGCCCTGAAGCTCGAACGCGCCGCCTTTATCGTGGAAATGAAGAGCGAGGCCGAGAGCCGCATGGAAGAGGGGATCGACCAGATCGAGTTCTGGGTGCGCACCAATCCAGGCACGCGGCCCGGGCCGATGATGAAAGTGGCCTCCGGCGGCGAGCTTTCGCGCTTCCTTCTGGCGCTGAAGGTGGCGCTGGCCGACCGCGGTTCGGCGCCGACGCTGGTGTTCGATGAAATCGACACCGGCGTGGGCGGCGCTGTCGCCGACGCCATCGGCCAGCGGCTGGCGCGACTGTCGAAGCGCGTCCAGGTGCTGTCGGTGACGCACGCACCGCAGGTGGCGGCACGCGCGGCGACGCATTTCCTGATCTCCAAATCAGGCACCACCGACCGTGTCGCCACAGGCATCGCCGAGATGGACCGGCCGGCGCGGCAGGAAGAGATCGCTCGCATGCTGGCCGGCGCCACCATCACCGATGAAGCGCGCGCGGCCGCCGAACGGTTGCTGCGCGAGAACACCACAGCTGCATAAGAACGGCTGATGTCAGGGATCGAGTCAGGATATGGCTCCATCCTGCTGTTCAGGAATGATTTTCCTAAAATCCTGATCTATTGTGTAGCGCCACCGTTCGGGGAAGAAAGCATGTCCGAAAAACCCGTTGATGCCCTGACCGAAAGCGAGGCCGAAGCCGAGCTGAAGCGGCTGGCGGAAGAGATCGCCGAGCACGACCGGCGCTACCATACCGAAGATGCGCCTGTTATCACCGACGCCGAGTACGACGCGCTGGCACGGCGCAATCTTGCCATCGAGGAGCGCTTTCCGGCGCTGGTGCGCGAGGATTCGCCATCGCTCAGGGTCGGAGCGGCACCTGCGGAAGGCTTTGCCAAGGTGCGCCATGCCGTGCCGATGCTCAGCCTTGCCAAGGCATATACCGACGATGACGTCACGGATTTCATCGAACGCGGCCGGCGGTTCTTCGATCGCGACAAGGAGCTCGACATCGCCTTCACAGCCGAACCGAAGATCGACGGGCTGTCGGCTTCGCTGCGTTACGAAAACGGTGTGTTCGTGCAGGGCGCGACGCGTGGCAACGGGGCCGTCGGCGAAGACATCACCGCCAATTTGAAGACCATCGCCGACATCCCTGCGAAGCTGAAAGGCTCGGGCTGGCCCGAAACCATCGAGATCCGCGGCGAGGTCTACATGACCTATGCGGAATTCGAGGCGCTGAAGCAGCGATCGGCTGCGGCCGGCGGCCAGGACTACGTCAATCCGCGCAATACGGCGGCCGGATCGCTGCGCCAGAAGGATCCGTCCGTCACCGCCAGCCGCAACCTCAAATTCTTCGCCTATGCCTGGGGTTACACGACGGCTGATCCCGCTCCGACCCAATATGATTCGGTGCAGAAATTCGCCGAGTGGGGGTTCAAGATCAGTCCGCTGATGGTGCGGGCGAAATCGGCCGAGGAGTTGATCGCGCATTATCATCGGATCGAAGAGCAGCGCTCGGCGCTCGGCTACGATATCGACGGCGTCGTCTACAAGGTCGACCAGCTGGAGTTGCAGCGCCGCTGGGGTTTCGTCACCGGCGAACCGCGCTGGGCGGTCGCGCATAAATTTCCGGCCGAACAGGCGATGACGACCGTGCAGAAGATCGACATCCAGGTCGGCCGTACCGGTACGCTGGCGCCGGTTGCGCGGCTGGCGCCGGTCACAGTCGGCGGCGTCGTGGTCGAGAACGTCACGCTGCACAATGAGGATTACATCAAGGGCCTGGACTCGACCGGCCAGCCGATCCGCGACGGCATCGATGTGCGCATCGGCGATACGGTCGTGATCCAGCGGGCAGGCGATGTCATTCCGCAGATCGTCAGCGTCGTCATCGACAAGCGGCCTGCTGATGCGGTGCCTTACGAGTTCCCTCACACTTGCCCGATCTGCGGCTCGCCGGCGACGCGCGAGATCAACGAAAAGACCGGCAAGGAAGATTCCCGCCGGCGCTGCACCGGCGAACTGATCTGCCCGGCGCAGGCGGTGGAGGGATTGCGCCACTTCGTGTCACGCGGCGCCCTGGACATCGAAGGCCTCGGCGCGGAGAACATAGACACGTTCTTCAATGCGGGATTGATCAAGACCGCAGCCGATATCTTCACGCTCAGGGATCGCCGTCCGGCCGTCACCAGGGCGCTGGCCGAGCGCCGCGAGGAGCAGGCAAGGCAGCGCGAGGCCGCATCGGGCAAGACGCGCAAGAATGTGCGCAGCGTCGAGGATCGCAACTATGAGGGCCTCGACAAGCTGTTCGCCGCCATCGACTCGCGCCGCGAGCCGGAGCTCGACCGTTTCATCTTCGCGCTCGGCATCCGCCATATCGGCGAAACGACGGCCGCCGTGCTTGCCCGCACCTTCTCGACCATCGAGGAACTGATCCGGGTCGGCAAGGAGACAGCGGCAGCGGAGGATCCACATACGGTTTTCCCCTCGGTCAACGGCATCGGCGATACCGTGATCGATGCGTTGCGCGACTTCTTCGGCAATGAGCGCAATGACGACGTGCTTGACGCGTTGCTCCGCCAAGTCAAGCCGAAGCCCTATATCGTCAACGTGTCGGCCGACAGCGAGGTTGCCGGCAAGACGGTCGTGTTCACGGGCTCGCTGGAGAAGATGACACGCTCCGAAGCCAAGGCGATGGCGGAGCGCCTCGGCGCCAAGGTCGCGGGCTCGGTTTCGGCAAAGACGGATCTGGTGGTCGCCGGGCCGGGTGCCGGCTCCAAGCTCAAGCTTGCCAGCGAACTCGGCATCGAGGTGATCGACGAGGATGCCTGGCTGGTACGGATCGGCAAGGCGTGATGGAAGGCGCATTCAAGGGTTTCGGCCCGAAAGCCATTCCATTCCTGAAGGCGCTGGATTTCCACCAGAACCGGGAATGGTTCTTGGAAAACCGCGACCTGTTCGAAAAGGAACTGCGTGATCCGCTCAGTGATCTGGTCGACACGCTGACCGAGCGTTTCGCGGAGGCCGGGCTCGGCCTGCGCGGTGATCGCAAGAAGTCGCTGTTCCGGATCAATCGCGACGTGCGCTTCGCCAAAGACAAGCGGCCCTACAACAGGCATTTGTCGGCCATCCTGTCGCCCGACGGCACCAAGATGGAGCAGGGTGTGTTCTACGTGCATATCGGGCTTGAGCGCTGTTTTGCCGACATTGCCTGGTGGCAGCCGGAACCGGCGCTGCTGCTGGCGATGCGCAAAGCCATCGCGACCAAGCCGGACAATTTTCGTGGCCTGGTGGCGGCGTTGAAGAAGAACCGGCTTGAACTCGAGACCGAAGGCCGTATGAAGCGTACGCCACGCGGCTTCGAGGAAATCAGCGATCCCGATCTGGTCGCCGCCATCCGCCACCGGCATTTCTATGTCCAGCATGTCATCGATCCGGCGGGAATCCATACGGCTGATCTGGTCGACGAGCTCGTCGATTTCACCTTGCGCGCCAAGCCGCTGCTCGACTGGGGCAGGGCGATCGAGGGCAAGGGTTCGCTTGACTAGTCTCCGGCTCCGGTAACCCGACGATCATTTCCGCTGATCGTTTGGCTCAAGCGAATTCGTGTGACAAGGCAGGCAGCGCTTCCTACATCAGGCCCTGATCAAGGAGAGGCCATGTCGGCGCAAGCAATTTCCGAGAGCGGCGATAGAAGCGATTTCTGGCAGGGCGTGCGGCTGTCGATGCCTGTCGTGGTGGCGTCGGCGCCGTTTGCGGTGCTGTTCGGTGCGCTCGCCGTCGACAATGGTTTCTCGGTCCTGGAAGCCTTCCTGATGAGCGCGCTGGTTTATGGCGGCGCCAGCCAGATGGTCGGCATCCAGCTGTTCGGCCAGCATGTGGCGCCGTGGCTGATCGTGCTGTCGATCTTCGCCGTCAATTTCCGCCACGTGCTCTATTCCGCCGGCATCGGCCGGCGCATCGCGCACTGGCCTGTCATCCAGCAGGCACTTGGTTATTTCATCCTCACCGATCCGCAATTCGCGGTAGCCGAAGCGCGGGCGCAATCAGGCCAGACGGTCGGCTTTGCCTGGTATCTGGGACTTGGCCTGCCGGTCTATCTGTTCTGGATCGTCGAAAGCGCGCTTGGCGCACTGTTCGGCAAGCTGATCCCCGACACGCATGCGCTCGGCATCGATTTCCTGCTGCCGATCTATTTCCTCGGTCTCGTGCTGGGCTTCCGCAAGCGGCCGCTGTGGCTACCGGTGGTCATCGCCAGCGCCGCCGCCTCGATCATCGCCTATAAGACCGTGGGCTCGCCCTGGCATGTCTCGATCGGCGCTGTTGCCGGTGTGCTGCTGGCGGTCATTCTGCCTCCCCATCACAGCGGCGTAAAGGCACGGCCATGAGCACGACCTTCTGGATCATCATCGCCGGCGCAATCGCGACCTATCTGACGCGCATCGGCGGCCATCTGGTCATCTCCCGCTTCGAAACAATCCATCCGCGCGTCGAGGCCGGTCTCAACGCCGTGCCGGCGGCGGTGCTGACGACGCTGGTGGCGCCGGAACTGTTGAATGCCGGGCCGGCGGAATGGGCGGCTCTGGTGGTTACGGCTGTGGTTTCGTTGCGCGGTGGACTGATGTCGATGTTTCTGGCCGGCGCGGCCGTTCTGATTTTGGCGCGGCAATTTGTGGGCTAGGGTCTGGGCGCGATCGACTTGAACCGTTAGCGCTGCCCCTCATCTGCCTGCCGGCATCTTCTCCCCGTATAGGGACGGGGAGAAGGGATTTGTCTCAACCTCGGCGCTTTTCTGCAACGTTGGCGGT
>NZ_RZTB01000128.1:0-15659 GCF_003997735.1 Mesorhizobium sp. M7A.F.Ca.MR.148.00.0.0
TGCGCGGCGAGGACGGCGCCAGCGACCATGCGCCGGTGTGGGTGGAATTGAAGTAAGGCGACTGCCTTCATACGTCGCACTTGAACGGATCCATGCAACGCGCTTTAAGTCTTTCGTCTTGATACATATCGCTGTCCCAAATCCGGGTTCGCTTTTGGCCGACATGCAATAACCTGTCGGCAAAGTATTCCAACGCAGCCGGATCGCCCATGAACGCAATCCCCCACGACATTTGTAAATCGAGGCTCCATGCCTGACTTGGGCGCTGTCGAGATACTGTCCGCCGCCATTGTGGTGCTTGCGGCTGCTGTCGTGTCCTGGCTGCTGTGGCGGAAGCGCAGCCGCCGCAAGGGACGGCGGCAGACCAATCCGGCTGCCGACTATGCCGTCCGTACCGATTGGAACGCCCGCGGGGGCATGCTCAATTACTCGTCCTTCGTCTATTTCGATGTCGATCGCGACGGCAAATACGGCGCCGGAGACCGGCCGATGGCCGGGATCATGGTGCGGCTGTATGACGAAGCCGGCAAGCTCGCCGCGTCCGCGCGCACCAACAATGCCGGCTTTGCCAATTTTCCCATGTCGGTGAAAAGCAGAAAGGCCGTGATCCGCAAGCCGGGCAACTGGCGCTTTGTGGTTTCGGTGCCGCCCGGCTGGCAGGCGAAAAGCGAAAATGACATTCAGTCCCGACGCTTCATGCCGCTGCCGGGTTCGCCGGCCGGGATGGTATCGCAGGAGATGCTGCTGCCGGTCGGTCTGGCACCGCCGCGCCGCGTCAGCGGGCGCGTTGCCGGCGATGGACCAGCGACCCTCTCCATGTCGGGGAACGGGCATGTCCTGGAGACGCGGGCACTGGCCCCGGGTGCCGTCTTCAGCTTCGACCTGGCTGAAGAAGCCGACACGGTCAGCGTCAGCGGCGGCGGCTTGGAGCGGCGGCTGACGCTGTCGCCCTACTCGGCGGATCTCGGCCTGCTGTCGCCGCAACGCGCCGGCATCGACACTGATGCCGCCCTCGAAACGATCGATTTCGACGATGTGACGTCGCGCAGCCTCAGGAAAATTCCGGCTGGCCATGCCGGATTGGCGTGGCGCAACCTGAATGCGATGGCCCGCGACTTCACCAAGGATAGCCAGGGCTATGTCAATGGCAATGTTTCCGGCGACCATGTGCTCTACACCAGCAGCGGGCTGCCGGCCGAATTCAGCTGCGAACGGCCGTTCGGCTTTCACTCGGTCATGCTGAGCGCCGCCTGGCTGGCGTCAGAAGGGGAGGTGGCGCTGATCGAAAGCTGGCTTGGCGAGCAGCTGATTGCAAGCGACGAGGTCACGCTGTCGGCGCTGACGCCGCTGCACTACGCCCCAATGCTCAAAGCTGTAACGCGTGTTCGCCTGTCGACGAAGCACTATTGGCAAATGGTGTTGGACGACCTGATCCTGGTGCGTTGAGGTTTGGACGCGCCAGGAGCAGGTGGCGCTGAAATTATTGCGGTGTCGGCAGCGAGGAGCCGTTGGCCGCAGTGACCGCCGACAACCGGCCTTTTTTCAAGAACGATGGCTTCACATAGATCTTTTTCATATCAGACTCTCCTAAAATCCCGATCCGATGATGCCAGACTGCGGCCATCTGTCAACCATGCGGCTGAAATCGGTAAAACTGCAATAAATCCAAGGAGGAGCGGCAAGGCGCCCGCCCTCCAATTCCTGTTTACGCCATCCCGGATCGAAGGCCTTCGGTGCTTTTTCTGGAATTGCTCCAGCGCCAGGCACGATTCGGCCAAGAGTGTGCCCGATTATATCGTGGCGCTGGTCGAGCCGTTTGCCGTGACGGCTGAAAGCTTGCCCTTCTTGACGAAAGCCGGCTTCGCGTAAGTCTTCTTCATGGTAATCTCTCCTCATCCCTACGCGAGAATGGCAGATACGCAAAATGTGACAACCAAGCCGGGCGTCCACACGGGCTCTTGGCGACACGAGCTTGCGGCTGATAGTCTTGGCGTCGACATGCGGCGGGCAACCGTCACATGGTGAGGGCCGCAACAACGCCCGCGGGGTTTCAATGAACAAGGGTGCCGACAGATTGCTCGCGCTTGCCCTGGTCGTTGTCGCCGTAGGCTGCCTGGCGCGGATCTATTGGCCGGCAATCGGCGAGGCTTTCCTCTGGCGCGGCTTTTCAGGCCCGCCGATGGATCCAGCCTCGTTACGGCTGGCGGGGTTCCTGGTGGCGGCGTTCGCCTGCCTGCTTGGTGCAGGGCTGTTTTGGGCCGGCCTCTTGCCGGACCGGTCGGGCCAAGCAGCGGGCGCGCCGCTGTTTGGTCGCGCGGCGGAGATGCAGGACGCTGGCAGGCCCGGCCTGCGCAGAGTCTTTCTCGTCCTGCCATTGGTCGTGGTCGCCGCACTGGCCGCCGATCGGTTCGGCCCTTGGCATGAGGGCGGCGACATAGCCAGCGAGCCCGTCGAACCGAAGGCCGACGAACCCAATCCTGGCGAGCCGAAGGCCAACGAACCCAAGGGGCAGGATGTCGCCAGCGCGCCGCCGGCCTCAGAGCCGGCAGCCCCACCGCCTGCACCAGCAGAAGCTGCTTCGCCGCCGGAGGCCGCCAATCCGCCTGCGGCACCGGTCCCACTGACGCCGCCGGCGCTGGTGCAACCGACCCCGCCAACGCTAGTGCCGCCGACTGCGCCCGCGCCTCCGGCGCCGCCGGAGGTCGCGGTCATTCCGCCGCCCATCGTGGCGCCATTGCCGCCGGCTCCGCCGCCGCTACCGACGCAGCCCGAGGGCCACCACGACTCGGTCGTCTGGCTGGCGGTGGCGCCCGACGGGCACTCGATCATGAGCGCCAGCACCGATCACACGATCAAGCTGTGGGACATCGCCGCCAAGCAGCTGATCCGCACTCTCGGCGTGCACAAGGATATGGCCCGCACGGCGCTGTTCATGCCCGACGGCGTCAGCGCGCTGACGGCCGGCGACGACGGCGAGATCGTGCAGCGCAAACTTTCCGACGGCGCGGTGCTGCATGTCTTCTCCTCGGGCGGCAATGGCGGCGTCAGAAAGCTGGCGATCAGCCCGGACGGCAAACATGCCATCAGCGGGCACGATACGGGCAATGTCATCGTCTGGGATCTCAAGAAGGGCGCTGTGCTGCACGCCATGAGCGGGAACGGCTGGTCGGTCAGCGCCGTCGCCGTCTCGCCCGATGGCAGGCAAGCCCTCAGCGGCAGCATAGACGGCACACTGAAACTTTGGGACATGGAAAGCGGCAAGCAATTACGAAGTTGGCACGGGCATGAGCGAGGCACATATGGCGCCGCGTTCACCGCCGACGGGCGTCATCTGGTCACCGGCAGTGGCGATTACACGATCAAGCTCTGGGATCTAGACAGCGGCCGCGAAGCGCGCCGTTTCGAAGGCCACGAAGGCACTGTCTACGCATTGGCGCTGTCGGCCGACGGCCAGCGCCTGGTCTCCGGCTCGCTCGACGGCACGGCGCGGCTGTGGGACATGGACACCGGCAACCAGATCACGATGTTCGATAGCCGGACCGGCCCGATCTACGCGGTGGCCTTCACCGCCGATGGCACGGTGCTGACCGGCGGCAACGACCGCGCCATCAGGGATTGGCCGGCCACCGGCGGCGAGGGCGTCGTGCTGTTTGCCGGCGCGCCGGAATGAGCGAAATCTTGATCACCTTGTCCGCCGTGCTATGTAAAACCCATGTCAGAACCCAGCCTCCCGGACAATGCGCCGCTCATTGTCATCGATCTCCAGACCGGCATGTTCGACGGCGTGCACGAGCCGCCGATCCATGATGCGCCAGGCATTGTCGAGCGCACCAAGGCGGTGATCGATTGGGCGCGGCGCGGCGGGCGCAAGGTCGCTTTTATCAGGCATGACGGACCCGATGGCGATCCGTTGGCACCGGATGAGCCGGGCTGGCCGGTTTGGCCCGCGCTCGGCCAGGCGGCGGACGAGCCGACCTTTGCCAAATCGGTGCGCGATGCATTCAGCAATCCCGCCTTCGGCGACTGGGTGGCCGGGCAAGGTGCGGGTGCTGTCGTGCTCTTGGGCGCACAGACCGATTTTTGCGTGGCCGCGACGGTCAAGGGCGCGCTCGCCAGAGGGCTCGGCGTGACCGTGGTGTCCGATGCGCACAGCACGCTGGACAATTCCAGCGAGAGTGCCGAACAGGTCATCACCAGGCACAATGGCGAATTCGCGGAGGCCGGTGTCAATCTGGTGACCACGAAGGTGCTTGTCGGCGGCTGAACCCTGAACGTCGCCGCTGGCCGCATCAGGCAGGCCGGCTTGAGGAGTTCGCGAGGGAAGACAGCGCCAGGCGGCTGCCGTGGTCGACGCGGACGGGGGGGCGCATTGTTGGGATGGCTCGGGCGCCCGCGTCAACCAGGGCGGCTCGTACCGCCGCATTAGCAACATTGCACATTGCGCGCCGCTCGAAACTTCCGCGAAAGCGGAATAGGCTAGGGCAAAAGTGCGGATTCGGCCGACTTTCGGCGCGCTTTCCCGGCACCGCAATCAAGTCTGCTGGCTGTCGGGATGTCGTTCAGGGCGTTTGCCGGTCCTGCACCGGATCGGCGAGGAACGATGCCGCAATCAGGTCGTCGGCATCGATCCGGCCATGACGATCTTCCATGATGGCCGCGACCTTTTGAAAAGTTTTCATTTCGGCATCCGTCACCCGCGCATTACGCATTCTGGCTTGGAGAGCGGCCAGGCGAACGCCCAAAGCAGGGGATGTCACAGCTTTGCCTGTCATCTTCACTCGTCCTGATTGGAAAAAGACATGTGCAAACCCGCCGCCATGGCTGGCGGCGGGTTTGGGACCGTTCGAAATTCAGTCGTATACCTTGACGATCTTGCGGGTGCCCGGATCCACCAGGACCGTGCGGTTGCCGACCACCACGTAGCGGTATTGGACATCGGGGATCTCATGAAGCTCGACCGTTTCCGGCAACGCGCTACCAATATTCAGTTCCACACCGGGAACCTTGACCGAAGCAAGGGGCTGCTTCTTCACATACTCGCGGATGACCGTGTCCTGTTCAGGCTGAATGACAACGTCCTGAGCGGCAACGGCGCCGACTCCGGCCAACAGCAATAGCGCCGCAGCGGCGCCCGTTAGGTGCATTTTCATACTGTTTCTCCTTGCGAGTCAGCATGACAAGATCGTCCAACGCTGACGAGCAACTGAACTTGAGCCAAATGAAAATGTTCCTCCGCTGGGGCTTCGGTCGGATGAGAAGTGCGACTTAAGTCCGGTCCGCGAGCGCATTGGTCTTACCGACGGGAACGGCTCTCTGTTCACGACTGTTTGTCTCCCGGATTCGGAGAAACAGATGGACAAAAGTGTTGGCCAAGCGCGCTGGTTGCTCGCACCGATTTTCGCGACGGCCGTCACCTTTCTGGTGATGGGAATAGTCCTTGGCTGACATGTCGTCGATCGGCGCAGCAACGTCCCTTCCTGCGCTGATAGGATTCGCAAGCCGCTTCGGCGGCTGGCGAATCCTCTATCTTCACCACGCGCGGGCCTGCTCATTCGGCAAGCGAGCGCTTCGTTCAGCTTATGCAACGTTGGGAGGTTTACTATGGATCGGCGATCCTTCTTGACAGCAATGTTTGGCATTGCCGGGGCAGCAGCCCTTGCAGGGGCAATTCGCCCGATCGAAGCAGTGGCCGGTGTTCCAGGCGCCGGAAACGGCATTCTCGATGAAATAGAGGCGTCACAAACAGAGGCCTTCGACGACGGTACACATGCGGAGGTGCAGCCGGTCGACCATCGACGCTGGGATCGGGACTGGGATCGGGACCGGGATCGGGACTGGGATCGCGGCTGGCGCCGGCGCCGGCACGGGCGGCGATGGAGACGGGTCTGCCGTAGTTATTGGCGGCATGGTCGCCGTCGCGTCCGGTGCTATCGCAGACGCGGGCCCTCGGTCATCCTTCGGTTTTAGCAGCTAGCCAGCACGTCTTAGCGGCTTGACCATCGCGATCGGCTCGGCGTCCGCATTTTTCCGGCGGTTGCCGAGCAGAATGCCGTTTGCCGAGGCTGGAGCTCCACATGGCGAGGCGGCGCGAAGGTGAATCCGCGCCAGACAGAAGCGAAGACGTCAAGATGACGGTGGACCGACGCATGCCATCCGTTGGCGAGAAATGGCCCGGCAGCCAGGTGCAAAGGGAGGCACGCCGGGCCAGCCGACTTCTGGCGGTCGCCGGCCATCCTTATATTCTATACGTCTAATATTAATGCAAGCGGCGCCAAAAAGCCTCCGGTGGACAATACATCGCCCGAAGCCGTCCGCTCCACTGGACGAAGCCTGGAGGACCCGCGCGGCCGCAATCTCGCCATCGCTCGGCAATTGGTTCGGGCTCGTTCAGTTTGCCGCTTTGCTATCGTGTATCGATCGAGCGGGCGGCGAAGGCAGGGCACGTTGATCCGCAGGCTGCTCGTTGAAGTAGAGCGAACTGCCGAGAACAAGGAAGACGATGCCCACCGCCATCAATCCAACCATGATCACGGCGATCGCCGTGCCTGGACCATGGCCTGTCTTGATGATGGTGGATCGGTGGGGCATCGCGCCGTTCTCCAGATATGGCACACCTGGGGTGCCGAACCTTCGCGACAAACGACAAGCGCGGCCCGATGTTCCCTTGGCGGAGCTTCAATCGGTCAACTCGGGCTTTTGCTTTTTCCTATAGGACCAAGGTCTTATCTGTTGTGCGCAAAAGTCCAAGGGGCCTTGTTGAGTTCCGATAATGTCCCTTGGATGTTCCGCTATTTTAGGTAAATCTGATATAAAGCCCAGCGGGAAAACTTAGCCAGCCAAGCACATTTTCCCGCGAACCGGGCATGGAAAATGTGGCTTTGGCAAGTTCAACAACAGGCAGTCATGTCTCGGGCGACGAATGGCTCACGTCTCGTCGAATCGGCCCTCGCGGTTCTGATCGCGCGTGATCGCGGCTTCTTCCTCATCGTCGGGAAGGGCGTCGTCGCTGTCCTGGTACGCGTTATCGTCGTTCTCGTCGGGCAGATCGCCGTCTTTTTCGATGCCGTAACGCATGTCGCCGTTTTCCGGCACGGACTCTGGCAGGATCTGGCTGCCCTTGATCGCATCCCAATCCTGCTGCTCGATGGTCGGCCCGTCCGCCTGCGGTGCGTCATCTTCGATATCGGCGTTTGGTTTGTTGCGCGGTGCCATGCTTGGTCTCCATGCTTGAAAAACTGGAGGCGAAACTCGGCGTGCCGGCGTTTGTTCCGGATTCGAAGTGCAAGGACCGGGGGTGCTTCTGGGGATTGTCGACGGCTGGCGCGTCAGCCCAGCCAGCACCGCAGCCGCGGCCCGTACGGCTGCCAAGTTGCCGCGCAAATGGAGAGCGCGCAGCGGCGACCGGCCGGTTACTTGCGAACTTGCTAAAATAATGGAATGTTGTCCGCGGGAATGAGGCAGGGACTGGTTGGAACCGGCGCGGTTTCGACGGTTTGGGGAAACCATGTATTTTGGGCAGTTTATCGTAGGAATGTCAGCCACGGCTCTCATTGTCGCGGTGTGGACCTATATGATCACCGGCTCTTTCTGGGAGGCATTTGCCTGGACCATAGCGACGCTGCTTGTCCTGCAGGTCGGTTACTTCGTGCTCATCGTGAGGCTGATCTTCAGGCGCGCGCACGATATCGCGCCGAGCCAGGATCCGGTGGACGCCTTCCCGCCATTGCATCGCGACGGTGTCCAGCTTTAAACCGGGTAGCCGGGATCGATCAGGAATGGCGTTCCAGACCAGGCCGTCCACTCGCTGGTATGCGCGAGGGCAAATTCGGGGAACCTCGCCACCAGCGCGATCACGACCAACGGCAAGGTGTTTGGTCACCGAGACAGCGTCCGAGCATATCCCTGCCGGAGATTTCGGCGCAGCGTTATCGTGTGAACATGACGCATGCGCGACCAGCTTCGCATGGAGCTCAGGCCGTCAGGCGGAACAAGTGATGATGCTTCGCGTTCTCTAGCGGTACCGGTGAGGTTGCCACCTCCATCGGAACTGTCATGGCTCGCTCTGCTCCCGGCGGGGCGAGCCTTTTTCGTGCTCCCATCGTCCAGATAAGAGGGACGCGAGGCTGATTTGACGCGGCGACGACAGGTGCTTCGCCAATCCGACGACAGCAGGAATTTTTCGTCTTCTAATGTCCGTACACATTTGTGCAAGTTTTCAAGCATTTCTGCGCTGTCTGCCGCATGTCTGATCAGCAACAAATTAATATCCGAGCCGAAAACGTAACATCTTCAATTCTGAAGTTCGATGGAACCGCATGGCAGCGGCGGAGTTTTTATGGAGGGCGGAATTCAATTGTCACTAGGAGACGGTCATGAAACTTTATTTTACAAGCGCGGCGGCCGCAGTCGTCCTGATGGGCGGCATTGGTGCGGCGCTGGCGGAGAGCGTCGTCGTCGTCCAGCCGGAGCAGGAGACGGTCGTTCGCGAATACATCAAGAGGGAACCGCTTGCCTCGGTGAACCTTCTGGGGGTCGAACTCAAGCTCGGCTCCTCGGTGCCGGACACTGTCGAATTGCGTGAGGTGCCCGACGTCAAATATCGCGTCGCCGTGATCAATGACCAGACGGTCCTCGTCGATCCGGAGACCCGCCAGATCGTTGAAGTGCTGCACTAAGGGGGTTCCCGCAGCACTGGACCTTGGGGAAAACCCGCCCCGACGTCGCGTCGGTGGCGGGTTTCCTTTGCCGCGACCCGCTATGGCCTATTCGGCGGCCAGTCTATCCTGCGTCTTGGTCTCGAAATCGCTGGCGTCGTGGCGCTCATGCAATTGCATGGCAGGCTCGCCGAAAGCGCGGTTGACCATGCGGCCGCGCTTGACCGCCGGTCGTGCGTCGATCGCCTTGGCCCAGCGTTGCACATGTGTGTATTCCTGCACGGACAGGAACTCGGCGGAATCATTGTACATGCGGCCGAGCGCCAGCCCGCCATACCAGGGCCACACCGCCATATCGGCGATGGAATAGTCCTTGCCGCCGAGATATTCGGTCTCGGCCAGCCGGCGGTCGAGCACATCCATCTGGCGTTTCACCTCCATCGAGAAGCGGTCGATGGCATATTCGAACTTTTCCGGCGCATACGCATAAAAGTGACCGAAGCCGCCGCCCAGATACGGCGCCGAGCCCATCTGCCAGAACAGCCAGGACAGCACCTCGGCGCGGGCCGGCTGTTCGGTCGGCAGGAATTCGCCGAACTTTTCGGCGAGATAGACCAGGATCGAACCGGATTCGAAGATGCGCACCGGTGTGGTGCCACCGCGGTCCATCAGGGCCGGAATCTTGGAGTTGGGATTGACCTCGACGAAGCCGCTGCCGAACTGGTCGCCATCGTTGATCCGGATCAGCCAGGCATCGTATTCGGCGCCCTTGTGGCCGCGCGCCAAAAGCTCTTCCAGCATGACGGTGACCTTGACGCCGTTCGGCGTCGCCAGCGAATAGAGCTGCAACGGATGCTTGCCGACGGGCAGTTCCTTGTCATGCGTCGGTCCGGCGATCGGCCGGTTGATGCTGGCAAAGGCTCCGCCGCTCGGCTTGTTCCAGGTCCATACTTTCGGCGGTGTGTAGTCGGTCATTTCGTGGCCTCGTGTCGGGGAAGGATGGCAGGTCGCCATAAACTAGGGCTGCGGATGTGTAAGTTCAACTTGCGTTGAACTATTATCGATGCCCGCAGAGCCGGCATCGGCAATTGGGCACTTCCTCGCCCTTGCGCCTTCTCCTGCGTGGCATACCTATAGAAGATGTCACCAAAGCCCATCCAGGACAAAAGCATGACCATCAATCCCAATCCGCGCTCGGTCGTTGCCGTGCGGGCCACTGTCCCCGAAGATGCCTTTACGGCCAGCGCGCTTGGCACGCTCAGGGAAGGCAGCGGCGTCGTCATTCGCAATGACGGGCTGGTGCTGACCATCGGCTATCTCATCACCGAAGCGGAAGAGGTCTGGCTGACCAGCCATGACGGCCGCGTCATCCCCGCGCATGCGCTCGCCTATGACCAGGAATCGGGCTTCGGCCTGGTGCAGGCGCTGGCGCCGCTCGGCCTGCCGGCGGTGGCGCTGGGCGATGCCGGAAAGGCCAGGATCGGTGACGCCGTCGTGCTGGCCGACGGTATCGGTCAGTCTGTGCAGGCCAGGATCGTGACCAAGCAGGAATTCGCCGGCTATTGGGAATATCTGCTCGACGAGGCGATCTTCATTGCACCGGCGCACCCGTCCTGGGGCGGTGCCGGGCTGTTCGGCGCTGACGGCTCGCTGCTCGGCATCGGTTCGCTGCGCCTGCAGATGAGCCGCAACGGCGAGGTCGCCGATATCAACATGGTGGTGCCGATCGATCTTTTGCCGCCCATTCTCGACGACCTCCTGACGCGCGGCCAGGTGGCCAAGCCGCCGCGCCCGTGGCTCGGCGCCCTGTCGGCCGAAAGCGACGGCAGAGTGGTGGTGATGAGCGTGACCGAGGGCGGCCCGGCGGCTAAGGCCGGCCTGCGTCAGGGCGACATCATCTCCGACATCCGCGACGGCGCGGTCGACGGGCTGGCCGATTTCTATCGCAAGCTGTGGGAGAGCGGCTCGGCGGGGGCCGAGATTCCGATGCGGGTGCTGCGCGACGGCCGCGAAACCTGGCTGCGCGTCAAATCGGCCGACCGCGGCAGTTTTCTGAAAAAGCCGCAGCTGCAGTAGACGCGTCGATGGCGTCCGCGATGTCATCGGGTTGCCAATTCGCCCGACGGGCAGCCGCTCGGCCATCGCGGTCTCCAGCCCGGCGGGATTGCCCAGCGCCTCGCGCGCCTGTCGCAGCCGGTTCTCGCCGCGACCGGCGATGATCACCTCGGCCCCAGCCTCACCGCAGCGTCGGGCCAGCGCCAGACCCATGCCGGAGCCGCCGCCGACGATCAGGATTTTCTGATTTGAAATGCTCATTAGCTCTGCCTTTGCTTGGATGGAGAAGGGCAGGGAATTGGCAGTTCGGTACGGCAAGTGAAAACGGAAGAAACCGATAGCGCTATCGGAAGGGCGATCAGTTGCCGCAAGCGGTGAAGGCAGCGCCCGGGTTCCAGTCCTTGAAAGCGATGGCCTGGCCTTCGACGGAGACGGTCTTGTGCTTCGTGCTGCCGTCCGGCTGCTTTTCGCTGCTGGTGCCTTTGCCGGTCAGCACATTGTACTCGCAGGCGCTTTCGGCATTCTCCTTCAAATAGTCATCACGGTTATAGGCGAAGCCGGCGACGATGAAGGCACCGTTGCGCCAGGCGATGGTCAGCGTCATGTCGGTCCGTTCGCTGCCGACCGGCATCGCTGGCAGGTAGAATTTGATCGAACCGTTGGGCAGCATCGTCAGTTCCGGCTCGGTGTCGGAGTTCTCGTAGCCCGGCCGGTCGTAGCCGTTCCATTCCCCGTGGACCTGCTCGTGCACGATCTCGACAGGCTTGAGGTAATTGTGCTCCTTGTCCCTGAGGAAGAAGTGGACGTCCATCGGCTGGCCCGGCTCGGTCTCCACCACCATGGCAAGATCGACGGCGCCATCGCCGTTGAAGTCGCCGGTCACAGCCGTGACGATTTTCCGGGTTTCGATCGGCTCCGCAAGGGCGAGGCTCGGCAACAGCAAAGATAGAAAAGCGAGCAGCAGAGATTTCATGGTGGCATATTCCCCCAGACTGACACCTTGCGGTCCTATAGCATGGCGGTGGAATATCGCGCGCCCTCTCTTCTCCCCGACGAAGTCGCGCGGATGCTTTCCTTAGCTTGTGGTGACGCAACTGACGAAAACTGACAGCGATCTGTGCCACATGCCGGGCAATGACGATGGGCGCAATGCGGGGGCAAGACGACAGTGGGAGCAGGAACTATGGTGGCGCGAGCGGCACTGAACAAACAGGCCGGCTAATGGCGCCGGTCAAGGTTGATCCCGACAAGGTCCATGAATTCCCGGATGCGGGCAGCTTCTACGCGTGGCTCGGCAAGCACCACGCTACGGAAGCCGAAGTGTGGATCAAGGTTCACAAGGTGGGGTCGGGACTGAAGTCGATCACGCCGAAGGAAGCCATCGACGTGGTGCTGTGCTTCGGCTGGATCGACGCGGTGCGCAAGGGGCTGGACGACAAGAGTTTCCTGCAGCGCTACACGCCGCGCAGCCGGAAGAGCATCTGGAGCCTGATCAACATCGACAATGTGACGCGGCTGGTCGAGGAGGGCCGCATGACCGAGTATGGGCTCAAACAGGTCGAGGCGGCCAAGGCGGACGGGCGCTGGGCGCGCGCCTATGGCAGCGGCAAGCAGATGAAAATTCCCGATGATTTGCAAGCAGCCATAGACGCCGAACCTGCCGCGAAGGCGATGCTTGAAAAACTCAGTGCGCAGAACCGTTTCGCGCTCGCCTTCCGCACCCACAACATTAAGACCGAGGCCGGGCGCAGGAAGAAGATCGAGACGTTTGTGGCAATGCTGAAGCGCGGCGAGACGATCCATCCGCAAGGCAGGAAGTAGCCGCTCAGGCTCTTTCTGCGGCGAGGGGCATGCGTTCGCATGCGGCCCGCCACCCGATTCCTGGGCAGATTGCGATCGGCACTCAGCGTCGCATTAAGTGCTTCAGTATCTGAATCGCCGAATTGTTATAAGCATCTGTTTTTGTGCGGATTTGACAGGTGTCTGTCGCGCATTTCCTCCGGCATTGCGTAGCCAAGAAAAAAGCCGCCCTCGCTTTGCGAGTGGCGGCCTTTTCCCGGGAGGAAGTCAGGAAGGAGGGGCGATCAAGCAGCCTTGGCGTGCTTGATGGTTCAAAGGCAGATACTATTGGTTCAGGTCGACCGGTGTCACGCCAAGAAGTTTCAGGGCGTTGGCATAGGTCCTGATGCCTTGGGCCTGCTTGCGCTCGGCACAAAACCGGTTCGCCTTGTCCTGGAGCGCGGTTGCCTCGGCGATCTGGCTTGCGCGGGTGCCTGGGGCGGCCTTCGTTTGGATAGCCCCGTCGAGTTGAAGGCCGAGCTGGCTGCAATATTCGCTCCGGGTGACCGCTGCGTCCGCACCCGATTGTGCGGCCGCCAGCATGGCGAGCGAAATGCCTGTCAGGGCACCGGTCCATCCGGCCGAACGTCGTTGCATGTTTCGGGACCATTTCTTCGCGTTGTGCAGCAGCCCGCTTGACCGCCGCGAGGGTGGTTATGACAGGCGATGTTTTCGCGAGTTTTTCCCGGATGTTGATTCTTGTTTCTGGAGTGTGTCTGGCGGGGTTTTCCCTTCTCCCCCTGTGGGAGAAGGTGGCCTCGCGAAGCGAGGTCGGATGAGGGGTGTTCCAGGGAACGCCGACGTCTCACTCCGCTGGAACACCCGTCTCGGCGCTGACGCGCCGATCCACCTTCCCCCACAAGGGGGGAAGGCAAGGGCGTTCCGCTGTATGCGGCGCTTGCGCCTCTTCCTTTGCGGCCATCCTTCGCGTAAGGCGCCGGGCAAATCCTTTCGCGCAAGCATATAGCCTGGGCACCGCATGATCAGACTTGAAAGCATCAGCAAGCAGAACGGCCGTCAGCTTGTCTTCATCGAAGCGTCGGCGTCCCTGCAGAAGGGCGAGAAGGTCGGCCTCGTCGGGCCGAACGGCGCCGGCAAGACGACGCTGTTTCGCATGATCACCGGCCAGGAGCAGCCCGACGAAGGCCAGGTGCAGGTCGATCGCGGCGTCACCATCGGCTATTTCAGCCAGGATGTCGGTGACATGGAAGGCCACAGCGCTGTCGCCGAAGTGATGAACGGCGCCGGGCCGGTCAGCGAAGTCGCGGCCGAAATGGCAGCCCTCGAGGCGGCCATGGCCGATCCCGACCAGGCCGACCAGATGCACGAGATCATCGAAAAGTATGGCGAGGCGCAGCACCGCTTCGAGGAACTCGACGGTTATGCGCTGGACGGCCGTGCGCGGGAAGTGCTGGACGGTCTCGGCTTTTCGCAGGAGATGATGGACGGCGATGTCGGAAAGCTTTCCGGCGGCTGGAAGATGCGCGTGGCGCTGGCCCGCATCCTGCTGATGCGGCCCGACGCCATGCTGCTCGATGAGCCATCGAACCATCTCGACCTGGAGAGCCTGATCTGGCTGGAGTCCTTCCTAAAAAACTATGATGGCGCGCTGCTGATGACCTCGCACGACCGCGAGTTCATGAACCGCATCGTCAACAAGGTGGTCGAGATCGACGCCGGTTCGCTGACCGCTTATTCCGGAAACTACGAATTCTACCAGCAGCAACGCGCGATCGCCGACAAGCAGCAGCAGGCACAGTTCGAGCGCCAGCAGGCGATGCTGGCCAAGGAGATCGCCTTCATCGAGCGCTTCAAGGCGCGCGCTTCGCATGCCGCACAGGTGCAGAGCCGGGTGAAGAAGCTGGACAAGATCGACCGCGTCGAGCCGCCCAAGCGGCGCCAGACCGTGTCCTTCGATTTCCTGCCGGCGCCGCGCTGCGGCGAGGATGTCGTGACGCTGAAGAACGTCCACAAGGGCTATGGCAGCCGCTCCATCTATGAGGGGCTCGACTTCCAGGTCCGCCGCCGCGAGCGCTGGTGCATCATGGGCGTCAACGGCGCCGGCAAGTCGACGCTGTTGAAGCTGGTCGCCGGCGCTTCCGAGCCCGACACCGGCACGGTCGCGCGGGGCCCAAGTGTCAAGATGGGTTACTTCGCCCAGCACGCCATGGAGGTGCTGGAAGGCGAGCGCACCGTGTTCCAGACGCTGGAAGATGCGTTCCCTCAGGCCGGCCAGGCGCCGCTGCGGGCGCTCGCCGGCTGCTTCGGTTTTTCCGGCGACGAGATCGAGAAGAAATGCCGTGTGCTGTCAGGCGGCGAGAAGGCGCGGCTGGTGATGGCGTTGATGCTGTTCGACCCGCCCAACCTTCTGGTGCTGGACGAGCCGACCAACCATCTCGACATCGCCACCAAGGAGATGCTGATCACGGCGCTCTCGCAGTACGAGGGCACCATGCTGTTCGTCTCGCACGACCGGCATTTCCTGGCGGCGCTTTCCAACCGCGTGCTGGAATTGACGCCCGAAGGCATCCACACCTATGGCGGCGGCTATACGGAATATGTCGAGCGCACCGGGCAGGAAGCGCCGGGGTTGAGGAGCTAGGCCCTTACCGCAGCGAGATGCTCATGCCACTGAGGTCGGCGTTGACCTGCAGGCCGACCTGCCTGCCCGTCAATTCGAGCCGGGCGCCCTTGTCGTTGGTCATGACGATCACCTGAGCCCCCTTGCCAAGCGCGCCGCCACCGCCCGCCGCGCCATAGACCCCGGTCACATCCCGTGCACGTTTGATGTGGCGCACGGTACCTCGGAAATAGGTCTTGGAAACGCCGAAGGCGAGGCCGCCCGAGACGGCGCCGACCGAGATCGGATAGGTGCGGCCATGGAAGGTGAACGTGCCGTCGCCGCCGGAGCCGCCGACGAAAAACGCCGCCTTGTAGACGGCGAAGCGGATCGTGCCGCTATCGGCATGCGCGGCGCTGGCAAAGCCGATGCTCGCGGTGGCTATGGCGGCAACCGCGATGGAACGAAATCCGGATGAAATCTTCATGGTGAGAACTCCTCAATGTCGCCGCTTTGCCGGCCGCAGCGTGGGATCAAAGTTACAACTGAAC